>JAGCXX010000081.1 GCA_017961115.1 Prevotella sp.
CATGTCTCGAAAAGTCAGTTTTTTAGGATGATTTCACCCCCTTTAAACATTGATATCTCTTATATAAGAATAAAATGCAAAGATAGTGCAAACCGAGAGCAAAACAAAACAAAAAAAGCATTTTTTTGATTTTGGGTTGCCGTGGTGCTGCCTATCTTTTGCTATGCAAAGGTAGAAATAAACCAATTTAACAAGCAAAACTATACATGTAAAAATACCTCAAAGGTGGATTGGTGGCTGGTCGTTGGCTTAAAAAGGCATCACCTTTTTCCAACATGCTCAACGAAGTGGTGAAGGCATTTGGATGACTGAAATGGATAACATTGTTAATAATTAGTATTTTTTAACATTTATACAGCGGATGATTTCTAAAAAAAATCTAAATTTGTACTCTATTTCTTAAAAAACTAAGACACTACGCAGAGTCTGCTCTGTTTTTCAATTCATCAAACCATATATTATTATGAACAACAACAAACTGATTACCATCGCAATACTGAAAGGCTGCATGATGGCATTCCTTCCTTTGTCTGTTTCAGCGCAAGTAGATTATTCAGTCCTGAAGGTCAATGAAGAGTCTGGACTTTACCTTACCAAAATAACCAATGACAATGATTATGTCTGCATGCCGGAAGTCAGGCGAAGCGGAAAGAAAGTGAATTGGCTCACCAACCGTATCATCGACATTGCCAAGGACAACAACCATCTGGCCTACCTCTCTGCCAGAAACAACACCACCAACATCATCATCAAGGAGATAGACAAACAGGGTGCATCGGTGCAGCGCACCAATCTCAGTGCCGTGCTTGACTTTACATATTCTCCTGACGGCAAATACATTTGTTTCTCTGAAGGTAGTGGCAAACTCAACCAAATTTATCAAACCAGTGCAACGGAAGGTTATGTATGTAGGCAGTTCACCAGTGGAAACAAGGACTATTCACCCGTCTATTCCCCTGACATGACCTCTGTATTCTTTTCCCGTCAGGAAAACAAAGGAGCCAGCATTTGGAGTTACAATATTGGAAACAATTTCCTTTCAAGTTATGCAAGCGGCTTCAACCCTTGTCCAGCAGGCAAGGAAAATGTTTTATTGTGTACTCGGATGAACACGGAGGGGCGTGGTGAGATTTGGCGAGTGAATTACAACACAGGTGTCGAAGACTGTGTGGTAAGCGACCCACAGCGCAGTTTCACCACGCCGTCTGTCTCTCCTAATGGACAATGGATTCTTTTTGTTGGAAGCAATATTCTCCATAATGGAAAAGCAGTATATGCCAATACAGACATTTTCGCTTGCAAGGCAGATGGGACAAATATGGTGCAACTGACTTTTCACGCAGCCGATGACCTTAGTCCTGTATGGAGCAAGGATGGGCACTACATCTATTTCATCTCACAACGGGGTTCGGCAACAGGGACTGCCAACGTATGGAGGATGAACTTTGTCTATTGACACTTTCTTACCTACAACAACTTTGTTTTTTTCATTTTATCAATATTATTAATCATTAAAACTTTATTTTATGAAAAACTTAAAACTCTTGATGATGGCAGCCATGACAATGGTCTGCATCAGTGCGTCTGCACAGTTTACCAACACAGGTAGTGGTGGGTCATCTGACGTGAACACAAGTGGATGGAATTCATTCTACGTCCAATTCAATCCTTCATGGATCAATTATGATATCAAGCATGTAGATAGCGATTCGTTCATAGGCCTGCAGCTCGGCTACAGCAGGGCATTCAGCCTTTCACCGAACATTCCTCTCTACTTAGAGGTTGGCGGTGCATTGGAGTATTCATTCTTTTCTCCAGATACTGACGATGACGACTACTACTATTATTATGATGACGAAGACATAACCGACTACTGGCTGTCGCTCAAAGTACCAGTCAATGTTGTCTATAACATCCAGATTCCCAACAGCACAATTGCTATAGCACCCTATGCAGGAATGAGACTTCGCGGCATTCTTTTGGCTAAAGAGAAGTATGGTGATGAGACCTATGATTACTTCGATAAAGATGATGTCGGAAAAGACGCTACATGGAAGAGAGTTCAAGTCGGTGCCCAGTTGGGTACGAACGTGAAATTCAACAAGTTCTTCATCGGTCTTGGCTATGGTTTCGACATCACTGAAGTGGCCAAAAAGGTGAAATTCTCAGAGCTGTCTTTCACTGCAGGTTTGATTTTCTAACCCTTTAGATATTTCGCCATTCTTATGGATTCTCCCCTTTCATATCATGTTGCTCGATGGCAATTGATGGATAGAGGAGAATCCTTTTTGTGGTTTTTTGCAGTTAATGTCTTCCTAATGCTACCTGTCCTTTCCCTTACTTCTTGTCAAGAAGAAGATGAGGAGGAATGGGTTCCAAATGTAGATTACTCCACTTATGACACCGACAATCCTGCTTATCATGTGGCTTTCCTGAACATAGACACGGAAAATGAGCAGCCAGTGAATAGCCAAAAAAACAAGGACTATCGCAACTGTCATGTGCAGATGACATCTGAAAAGGAAGAATGGAACACCTCTTGCACAGGGCGCATCCGCGGGCGGGGTAATTCCACATGGAAATGGTACGATAAGAAGCCCTATCGCCTGAAACTTGATGGGAGCCTGTCATTGCTTGGCCTGCCAGAAGGCACGGACTGGGTATTGCTGGCCAACTACCGTGACCCGACCGACATGATGAACACCTTTGTTTTCATACTGGGAGAACGTGTTGGCCTACCATTCACCAATCACACAAGATATGTGGAACTGACCCTCAATGGGGAGTATATGGGACTGTATCAACTCACGGAACAAGTGATGGTGGGGAAGGGTCGTGTGGACATTGACGAGGAAACAGGAATCCTTCTGGCACTTGACCTGAACGATGGTCCCAAGATGTCACCGAAAGCTAATGACAACTTTTGGTCGGCAATCTATGAATTGCCCGTATGCGTGAAACATCCGGATGACTCCACCAACATGCAGTTGGAACCCATACGCCAAGAGCTGGCTCTGCTCGAACAAACTATCCAAGCCCATGACTTGGGTCAACTGAGCAAACTGATGGATGTGGAAGCCTACATTGACTTTCTGCTTATCGAGGAGTTGGTAGGCAACAAGGAACTGACTGGGCCAAGAAGCATGTTCATCTTCCGCGACCAAGGAGGATTGTGGACCTTGGGGCCGCTTTGGGACTTTGACGCCGCCTACGGCCTCGACTGGCGTAGAATGAAGTATAGTCACCACTTTTTCGATGACCCCGACCTCATGGTCATGGGAAAAAACCCCGCCAGCCACAAAGATTCTTGGAAGTTTGTCACCGGGTTCTTCACCGACATGTGGGCAGATGCCGACTTTGTTGCCTTGGTACAGGAACGGTGGAACCTTTTGAAACCACACATCCTGGAGGACTGCTGGACAGAGACACTGAAATATTACCAAGGTGCAAGCAATGCTTTGGATCGCGATGCCATCCGATGGCCCATCGACAAGAACCACAAGACAGAAATCTACCGCATGGGCAACTGGCTTGCCGAAAGAGTAGACTATCTTGACAAGGTGGTGTCCCAGTATTCCGAACACACCATCACCAAACCATAACCCATAAAATCCTTGTTTTTCATGCAACATAATCCATCAGTAAGGAATTAAAAGGTCTCAACAACCAAGATGAGGGTGTGTCAAAATGTAAAAATTGACACATCCTCTTTTTGTATTTGACTTTATTATGGGAATCGGCCTTATGCAGCCATTTTTTGTGTTAAACGCATATACTTCGGCACCTGAAAGTCCCGAGGCCCATTTTTATGTTCTATGGCGCCAGGAAATGGGCCAAGAACGGGCGATTTGCTCCATTTTGGCATTCTTGCGGCCATTTTCTTGATATTGAAGGCCATGGCGAAGAAGGCAAAGTCCATGGTGACC
>JAGCXX010000082.1 GCA_017961115.1 Prevotella sp.
ACGACAAGCGCCATCTCTTTGGTTTTGCCGGAGAGACGGACGAATACGTGGCTGGAGAGCGGCGCGTAGTGGTAGAATGGCGGGGCGTGCGCTTTTTGTTGCAAGTGTGCTACGACCTGCGCTTTCCCGTTTTCTCACGCAACCGTGGTGACTACGATGCTATCATTTATGTGGCCAACTGGCCGGCTCGTCGTCGTGAGGTTTGGAAGACGTTGCTGAAGGCCCGGGCACTGGAGAACCAATGCTATGTGGTGGGGGTGAATGTCGTGGGTAGTGACAAGGTTTGTGAATACGTAGGCGACTCGGTGATTATTGATGCCTACGGACGCATCGTTGCCTCATGCACTCCAGAAATGGTGGAAGTGGCCATGGCGGAAATTGACATGGAGGAACTACAGCGCTTCCGTAACAAGTTTCCCGTGCTGAAAGATGCTGATGAAATCAAATAATCCCAACATTGTAACTGTGTTGGGATAGTAACTAATAATTTCATTGAAGTTACATCCGCTTGGGAAAGATAATTAAAAGACCTATTTTATTTTGCTTTCCGCTCGCTTAATCGTAACTTTGCAACGAACGTTGGATTGAAACGTACGAAAGAAAAACTATTCATTATGAAAAAATTATTTTTGCCTCTTCTGCTCATGATGGCAGTGTCAGCTCATGCAGCAGAAAACCCAGTGTTAACTATTGAAGGTGGTCAGGTGCAAGGTGTACTGGCTGACGACCATCCTGACGTGTTTGTCTACCGTGGCATTCCTTATGCTGCTCCTCCAATTAAGGATAACCGCTGGAAGGAACCGCAGCCTATTGTACCATGGAAGGGCGTGAAAATTTGTGACACCTTTGGTCACCCCAGCTATCAGGCTATCCAGTATCCTGGTGGTTATTTCACAGAGTGGGGATACGGCAAAGAGGCTCCCTATAGCGAGGACTGCCTGTATCTGAATGTATGGACAAAGGCTCCTGGCAAGACGGCAAAGAAACTCCCGGTTGCCCTGTGGATTCATGGCGGCGGATACCGTGAGGGATGGGGCTCCGAACCGGAGTTTGACGGACAGGAATGGGGCGCCAAGGACGTGGTGCTCGTCTCCATCAACTACCGCCTCGGTGTGTTCGGCTTCCTCACTCACCCTGCGCTGGCTGAGGAGAGTCCTCACAAGGTATCGGGCAACTATGGTATCCTCGACCAGATTGAAGCCCTGAAATGGATTAAGAAAAACATCGCTCAGTTTGGTGGCGACCCCAACAATGTGACTATTTTCGGACAGAGTGCAGGAGGTGGAAGCGTGCGCACCCTTTGCGAGTCGCCTCTGGCTCGAGGCTTGTTCCACAAGGCTGTCATCATGAGCGCCCAAGGATTAAGCATCCCCAATCCCAATGGAGGAGGCATGATGGGAGCGCGCTATAGTGGCGGTTCCATAGAGGATGCTGCTGCCAATGCAAAGAAAGTATTCGACTGGGCGGGACTGACCGACTTGCAGAAGATGCGTCAGGCATCCACTGAGACTGTTTTCGCGCTCAGCAACTTATACGGTCAGGTGACGGGCGACCGAGTCAGACTGCCGTTTATGCCGATGATTGACGGTTATGTCAGCATCAAGAGTTTCGATGATGCCACTCGTGAAGGTTCTTTGGCTGACGTGCCCTATATGATTGGCTTTACCCTCAACGATATGGGCAACATGGCTCCGAATATTGCTGAGTTCTGCAAGGTGCGCGAGAGCAAAGGTGGCAAGGCGTGGGCTTATCAGTTCGCACGTCCGCTGCCCGATGACGGTTCTCATCCGGAGGTGACCCAGCGCCTGAGGGGGGCATTCCACTCATCCGACCTTTGGTTTGTGTTCAAATCGCTGAAACACTGCTGGCGTCCTTGGACCAAGGGCGACTGGGACTTGTCTGAGAGGATGCTTACGGCATGGACCAATTTTGTGAAGTACAGTGACCCGAACGGCAAGAATGGTGGCACTTGGGCTCCTTGTACGGAGAAGAATCCTAAATTCATGGTATTCAAACTCAACGACAAGGACGTTGAGGCCTCAGTATTTGGCGAACCGGAGAAAGCACCCCAACAGGGCTTTGGCTTCGGTCCCAGGTAAGAGAATTGCCTTTGCACCTGTAAGGACATACTCCATATATGTTTTCCATCATACTTCGGGCGGGTCTGCGGATTCGCCCGAAGTTATATTCATTGGTCAATTTGGGTTAAATATGGGGCAAATATTGTGAAAAATATTCTGTTTTTACTAATTTTGCCGTTGGAATATTTTATTGAGTTTTTAAAAATATGGAGACACAATTATCATGATAGACCAAATCATTGACTACAACCGAACTTTCGTGGCACAGAAGGCCTACGAGAAGTATCTTACTGACAAGTATCCAGACAAAAAACTTGCCGTGCTTTCGTGTATGGACACCAGACTGACAGAACTGCTTCCTGCTGCACTTGGACTGAAGAATGGCGATGCGAAAATCATCAAAAACGCTGGCGGTTTGGTGATTTCGGCTTTCGACTCTGCCATGCGAAGCCTTATCGTTGCCATCTATGAACTCGGGGTGGAGGAAATCATGGTGGTGGCGCATTCCCATTGCGGAGCATGCCACATGAGTTACGAGCATTTCCACCATGAAATGATAGCCCGTGGCGTGACCGATGAGACACTCGACACTGTTCGTAAGTGTGGCATCGACCTGGATGCATGGCTGGAGGGCTTCAAGGATACGCCAACCTCTGTTCGCAAGACAGTGGAGACTATCAAGACACACCCGCTTGTTCCCAAGGACATCGTCGTCAGGGGATTCATCATTGATTCGGAAACTGGAGCATTGGAAGAAATACTCCAATAGATGTAAAAATGAATCCTGTATCCATCCGACTTCTCAACCAGCAACTTGTCGCACCTCAGTTCAGTGACCCGGCAGAGGTGGTCGGCTATATGGGTGCCATGCAGGCGCAGGAGTATCGCATGATGCGATGGGCTGTGGAGATGAGGACATGCAGGCCGTCGGCAAAAGATTTCAAAAAGGCTTTCGATAGTGGGCGAATCATACGCCTGCATCTGATGCGGGGCACTTGGCAATTGGTCGCTGCCGAGGACTACTGGAATATGCTCAACCTGTTTGCTCCAAAAGCCATTGCAGTGACGAAGGGATGGATGAGCAGCAATAGGATAGCCATTCCGGATGATGAACTCATGCGTGTGAGTGACATCCTGACACAGACGGCAGCTGATAAAGGAAGTGTGACAAAAGAGGACTTTGTCCGTGCTTTGGCAGAAAAAGACATGTCGATGGACGACCATCGCCTGTCGTATCATATCCGCATGGCGGAGATGTCGGGTTTTCTTTGTAGTGGAGAGCTGTTGCCCATGAAGGCAACATATGCCTGCACCGCAGAGAAAATAAGACCAGCAACGTTGATGGATAGGGATGAGGCCTTGATGTACTTTACCCGCATATACTTTCAAAGTCGCCAACCGGCAACCTTGGAAGATTTTGTGTGGTGGTCGGGACTGAACGTCAGTGACTGCCGAAAGGGTATCGCACTCTTGGGCGACACTATTCATGTGGAGAGATGGCGGGGTAGGGAATTCTATCTGACGGACAAATGCCGGAGACGTGGATTCAGAAAGGGAAAACTTCTCCTGATTCCTCCTTACGACGAATATCTCATTAGTTATAAAAGCCGCGACATTGTGCTCCCGCCTGAGCATCGGCACCGCGCTCACAACAACAGTGGTATCTTTCAGCCCATCATTGCCCGCGACGGAATAATCTGTGGCAACTGGTCTCCATTTAAAGCCGACTGCCAGGCGACTTTCTTCGAAGATGCTGCTGGTATGGAGGATGTAAAGGAGGCTTGGCGGGCATACAGTGATTTCCGTGCATCCAATGTTAATCGAAACTATTTATGAAGAGTGAACAATCAACTGAATGGTTTCTTGACAAGCCGTATTGGGTGATAGATGTATTGCCCAAGCAAGTGCCAGAGGGTGGTGAAGGACAATATTTCCGAGTCGAGGAATTTTTTAGGGAACATCCTCAGATTGATGACATCTATAGGAAATTCACCAATATCTTGCTCAAGCTGAACTGCTATTTAGACATTGATGTAAGTGCTGATGGTGAGGAGTGGACGAAAAACCCTGCTCCAAAGGATGTGGGGGATATGGTGCTGAAGTGTATGTCCGACAAGACCATGCTCTATTTTCTCATAAAATCAGAGGCGACGATGATCACCATCAGCGGCGATGACACCTACATGACCGTTTATCATCCAACAGATGAGATTTTGACCCTTTTGACTCCTTTGGCTGCTTCAGAAGGGCTGTTTGTCTGGAAGCCATAAGGTTATGGTGTAATGAAGTCTTAGAGTGTAATTAGCATTGTGTAAAATATGATTTGCAAGTATGCCATAATAGATACAGAAGTCGGTTTGAAAGACCAAAGAATCCATGATATCGGGGCTATACGATATGATGGGGCTGTTTATCATGGTTGCTCAAAGGAGGAACTGATGGATTTCTTGCATGAAGTGAAGTATGTCTGTGGGCATAATATCATCCACCACGATGCGAAGTATCTCTTTGGAGATGAGTTATGCCGTTGGAAATTTGTGGATACCCTATATATGTCGCCTTTGCTCTTTCCTGAGCATCCATATCACAGACTTGTAAAAGACGACAAACTGATTAGTGACCAGGTGAACAATCCTGTGAACGATTGTGAGAAGGCTCGCGACTTGCTGATGGATGAAATCGCCTGTTGGCAAACTTTGTCTGAGGGGAAACAAAGGATATACACCACGCTGCTCAAAGAAGAAAAGGAATTTCAAGGTTTCTTTGACTTGGTTGGTGCAAATGTTTGTGACAGTGATTTACCCGCTCTTATAACGGATGAATACAAAGGACGTATTTGCCAACATGCAGATATCGCGGCTTTGGTAGAACAAAAACCCTGTGAACTGGCATATGCTTTGTCGCTGATAGACACCACCGATTATCGTTCTATCACTCCAGGATGGGTGCTTCATAATTACCCTGGAGTAGAATATGTGATGGGGATGTTGAGACAACGTAAATGCACAGAAGCTGACTGTGATTACTGTAGATGCCAGTTGGATATTCATCATAATCTGAAATCGTATTTTGGATTTGATGAATTCCGCACCTATGAGGGAGAACCTTTGCAGGAAAGGGCTGCACAGGCAGCTGTGGAAGGACGCTCACTGTTGGCTATCTTTCCTACAGGTGGAGGAAAATCACTTACTTTCCAATTGCCGGCACTGATGGCAGGACGTGCTGTCCACGGGTTGACAGTGATTATCTCTCCTTTACAGTCATTGATGAAAGACCAAGTTGACAGTCTCGCTGGGAGAGGAATAACCAATGCCGTCACTATAAATGGGTTGCTCGATCCCATAACTCGTGCCCTGGCCATCCAATTGGTGCAAGAAGGAGAGGCTTCTCTCCTCTATATCGCTCCAGAGATGCTTCGTTCCAAAACCATTGAGAAAATCTTGATGGCACGCCATGTGGTAAGGTTTGTGATAGATGAGGCGCATTGTTTCTCTTCTTGGGGACAAGACTTCCGAGTAGATTATCTTTATATCGGTAAGTTCATACATGAATATCAGCAGAAAAAAGGCTGCCTGCAACCGATTCCTGTATCATGCTTCACAGCGACAGCAAAGCAAAAGGTGATACAGGATATCTGCGACTATTTCAAACAGACAAACTGGCTCAATCTGGAATTGTATGCCACCAACGCTACGCGAACCAACTTGCGCTACTCTGTCATCCATACTGAAACCGACGAGGACAAATATCAGAAACTGAGGTCGTTGCTTTCTGAAAGCAACAGTCCTACCATCGTTTATGTGGCGCGGACACGTCGTACCCATGATTTGGCAGCACGCCTTACCAGAGATGGTTACAAAGCTTTGCCCTTCAATGGAAAAATGGAGCGTGATGAGAAAATCGCCAGCCAAGAGGCTTTTATGTCAGGCCAAGTGCGCATCATTGTGGCGACATCAGCTTTTGGCATGGGGGTGGATAAAAAAGATGTAGGATTGGTGGTGCATTACAATATCTCCGACTCACTGGAGAATTATGTGCAGGAAGCAGGACGTGCGGGGCGTGACCCACAACTCAGTGCACAGTGCTATGTCCTCTATGATGATGCAGACCTTGACAAACATTTCGTACTGCTTAACCAGACGAAACTCAGCATCAGTGAGATTAATCAGGTGTGGAAGGCCATAAAGGGTATGACCAAGCGCCGTCAGCAGGTCAGTAGCTCTGCATTGGAAATTGCCCGATGGGCAGGATGGGGGGACGATGTGATTGATATAGAGAATCGTGTGAGGACGGCAATAGCGGCATTGGAACAAGCTGGCTATTTGGAGCGTGGCAATAACATGCCTCAGGTCTTTGCCACGGGCTTAACAGTGAGAAACATGGACGAGGCGCGGCAGCGTATCACTGAGTCTACTCTCTTTGGCACAGATGAACGAGAGAAAGCCATCAGAATCATCAAATCTTTAATAACCCAGAAGCATATCGCCAAGGCAAGGGATGCTGAGGCAGAGTCACGGGTCGACTATTTGGGGGATATTCTTGGAATGTCCAGAAAAGAGGTGGTGTCGGCGGTGGTGAGGATGCGGCAGGAAGGAATCTTGGCAGACAACAAGGATATAACAGCTTATCTTCAAGATGAAGGCGCGTCGGAGCGTAGGCCCATGATGATTTTGGAACGTTTCGCCAAGCTTGAGCATTTTATCATTCATCATATACCAGACAAAGGCGTGCAGATTTCATGCAAGCAAATGAATGAAGATGCTGTGAGCGGTGGCGTTACAAATTCAAACGAGAAAAACATCCGTACACTGCTTTATTTCCTCGCCGTGAAAAAATATATACATAAGCGGGAGGAATCTGGCCATAATATTTCACTGATGCGCCAAGCGGATATGGAGACGACTATAGAGCGCTGTGAAAGACGTTTGGACATATGCCGATTTGCGCTGGAATGGTTGCCAAAACAGATGAATGAAACTGGACATGGTGAGCCACAGGACAGAAAAGTGCAGTTCTCCATCGTAGAACTATTTAATCAGTTGAAGTCTGGCAACCAGTCGCTCTTTAATCCGATGGTCAACCTGCAAATGGAGGATGTGGAGGAGGCTCTCCTATATCTTTCGAACATCGGTGCCATCAAATTGGATGGTGGTTTTATGGTCATCTATAATCCGATGAATATTCATCGTCTGAAGGATGCCAAACTGCGTTATAAACAGGAAGATTACCGAATGCTTGATGAGTTTTATAAACAGAAAATTCAGCAGGTGCATATTGTGGGCGAATATGCCAATATGATGGTGGAAGATTATGATGCGGCATTACAATATGTGCGGGATTACTTCCAAATGGACTATAAACGTTTCATCTCAAAATACTTCAAAGGGGAGAGGGCTAAAGAGATACAGCGCAATATAACACCAAGAAAATACAAACAACTGTTTGGCCAACTTTCTGAGCGACAAAAAGAAATCATTTCGGATAAAGAGTCTCGTTGTATTGTGGTGGCAGCAGGACCGGGTAGCGGAAAAACCCGTGTGCTGGTTCACAAGTTGGCTTCCATTCTGTTACTTGAGGATGTGAAACACGAGCAACTGCTGATGCTTACTTTCTCCCGGGCTGCAGCTACAGAATTCAAACAA
>JAGCXX010000083.1 GCA_017961115.1 Prevotella sp.
ATCACCGACGAACTCAGTCAGGAGAGCGACGTTGTCCTCACCTACATGGTCGGACAAGGAGTGGACATACAACAGGAAAAAGATGATTATATTTTAATCTATGAAAAGACGAGATGCCGACTGACGGTCAGCTTTCCGTCCCAATACACCACCAGTGTGGAACCAGCAGAAGTTTCTGTCGAATATGGCATCAAGAGCCCTTCCCAAGCCATCAGGTATAGGACCCGCAGCAAAAGCATCAAAAGCATCATCACTGTTGAATAAGGAAAAAACAGCCACATCATGCAGAGAAAAATATTGATTATCGTTGAGAACCTACCCGTCCCTTTTGATACGCGCGTATGGCAGGAAGCAACAACATTGGCCGAAAACGGCTACGAGGTTTCCGTCATCTGTCCCAAGGGGAAGGGATATGACAAGGAATATGAGTATATGAAAGGCGTACATATCCATCGCCATGACATGCCGGAGGAAGGAAATGGTGCGTTGGGGTATGCACGCGAGTATTTCTGTGCGCTGCGTGAGGAACTGCGACTGGCACGGAAGATATTCAAGGAGCGGGGCTTTCATGTCATCCATGGCTGCAACCCCCCAGACGACATCTACATGGTGGCTAAATGGTTCAAGCGCAAAGGGGTGGATTACGTCTTCGACCACCACGACATATGCCCTGAATTGTTTGAGGCAAAATTTGGCAAGGCATCAGGACTGTTGTATAAAAGCCAGCTGTGGCTTGAGCGACAAACCTACAAGCACTGCACCTTTGCCTTCGTTACCAATGAGAGCTACAAAAAGATTGCCATCGAGCGTGGAGGCATGAAAGAGGAGGATGTCTTTGTGCTCCGCAGCGGCCCAAAACTTGAGCGTCTGCGTATCACACCAGCAAAGCCAGAAATCAAGAGGGGCCGGCGCTATATGGTTGGCTACCTTGGCGTGATAGGTCAGCAGGAAGGAATAGAGTATCTGCTCGAAGCAGCAAAATATATCCGTGACGAACTCCAGCGTGACGACATCTTCTGGGGTATCGTTGGCGGAGGACCTCACCTGGAAGCTCTACGAAAGCAAAGCCATGCGATGGGACTCGACGACATCATGGAGTTCACAGGCCGTGTACCCGACGACACCTTACTCGACTACCTCAACACGGCCGACGTATGTGTCAATTCAGATGAATACAACGCCATGAACGACAAAAGCACGATGAACAAAATTCTGGAGTATATGGCATTGGGCAAGCCTATCGTCCAATTCGACCTCACCGAAGGGCGATACTCCGCTCAGGAAGCCTCCCTCTATGCAGAACCCAACAATGCAAGAGACATGGCCGACAAAATCATCATGTTGTTGGAGGATGAAGCCATGCGCAAGCGGATGTCGGAATATGGCCGCAACCGCATCATCAACGAACTGAGTTGGGAGCACACCAGCAAGGCTTTGCTCGAGGGATACGACAGGTATTTCTCTGCCCGAAATCTATAGATTACATCAAAAAAATAACATACTATGTTGGATTTATTTCAAGCGTACCGTACATTTTTTGGAAAGGGCGATGCCCTATACCAACTGTTTTCACCTTATCGCATTTGTCCGCTGGGTGCCCATGTCGACCATCAGCATGGCCTGGTGAGTGGCTTCGCATTCGACAGCGGCATAGAGTTCCTGTTTTCTGCCACCGACACTGGCAAAGTAGAGATGTGTTCCCTCTCTTTTGAAGGACTGATGACCTTCAACGTCAGAAGAGAGATTGATTCTAAGCAGCATAACTGGGGCGACTACCTCAGAGGCGCGGTCTGGTCACTCCAAAAAGACTTCCAGTTGCAGAAAGGTATCCGCGGTGTCGTGAAAGGCTCCATGCCTATCGGAGGACTATCTTCATCGGCAGCTTTGCTTTGTGGCTTCGTCAAGGCACTTGACAAAGTGAACAACCTGGGGCTGGACAAAATGCAGGTCATCAAGTATGCTTCCATGGCAGAACGCAGTTATGTGGGACTCAACAACGGCATTCTCGACCAAGCCTGTGTGGTGCTGTGCGAGTCGGAAAAGCTTCTCTATCTCGACACAGAAACCTCAGAATATAAAATACTGCAGTTTGGAGACGGAAAGCAAGACCTTCCCTTCAAAATCGGCATCTTCTTCAGCGGAGTGACCCGTAAGCTCACGGGCACCGACTACAACCTGCGCGTATCGGAGTGCAAAACAGCAGCCTGGATCATGCAGGCATACGAGAACATCCCCTTGAAGGAACTGCAGGACACCCGACTTCATGATGTTCCGGAAGAGATATTTGAGAAATATGACGACCGAATGCCTGAGCGTTTTGCAAAAAGAGCCCGGCATTTCTACACGGAGTGCGACCGTGTGGAAGCAGGTGTTAAGGCATGGCAAAAAGGTGACATAGAGACTTTCGGACAACTGATTTTTGAGAGTTGTGAGAGTTCGATGAACAACTACGAATGCGGTTCCCCCGAGTTGATAGAACTATACAAAATCATGCGGCGGACGGACGGCATATATGGGGGACGCTTCAGCGGAGCAGGTTTCAAGGGCGCATGCATCGCCTTGGTTGACCCCATGAAAGAAGACAGCATCCGTGAGTATGTGACCAATGAATATCTGAAGGCATTCCCACAATACCGCGACTCATTCAAGGTCTTCTTCTGCAAGACGAGCAACGGAGTGGATTTCCTATAACAATTTCTTTCTACATTTATGAAGAATATCATCATAGCAGCGGGATATGCCACAAGACTATACCCTCTGACGGAGAACTTTCCCAAACCACTGCTGAAAATCGGCAACAAATCCATTTTGGAGCGTATGCTCGATGATATCGACCTCATTGATGACGTCGACGAGCATATCATAGTCACCAACCATAAGTTTGCACCTATCTTTACCGAATGGCTCGGAGGTGTGGACTATCAAAAGCCCATACGCATCATTGATGATGGGACAACCAGCAACGACAACCGTTTGGGTGCGGTCAGAGACCTGCTTCTTGCTATTGAGCAATGCCACATCGATGATGACATCATGGTGCTGGCTGCCGACAACATCCTCAATTTCTCCTTCCAAGGATTCGTTGACTTTTTCAAGCAGAAAAGGACATCGGTCATCATGTACTATCATGAGCCATCCCTGAAAAAACTTCAGCGGACGGGCGTGATTGATTTGGATGAGGACCATCGCGTGCTTCAGATGCAGGAGAAACCCCAGGAGCCCGTCTCAGAATGGGCTGTTCCTCCCTTCTATATCTACAGTCATGCAGACATGCCGCTCATTGCAGACTGCATGAATCATGGATGTGGTTTCGATGCGCCCGGCAACCTGGCTCATTACCTGGTGGACGTCACCACCATTCATGCATGGCAGATGCCTGGCAGCCGCTACGACATTGGCTCACTCGACAGTTACGAGGAAGCCCAGAAGCTTTTTGGGTAGTTGCTCTTCAACCCCTCAGGACTGGTTTTGCAGTCCATAAAACAATCACCGCCGTCATCTTTGTCGATGACGGCGGTGATTGCATAATCAGGGTTCTTAGGTGTGAGAGTACCACCACTTGCGGAACTTCTCGTCAAAAATGGCATTGAGGCGAGAGTAGCGTGTGTCCACATAGCCACGGCTGCAACCAAGGGCTTCGGCAATAACCACAGGCTTGGTACCCATGCGCCTCTCTGTGAAGATATAGACATCACGCTCATCCCAATTAAGCACATTGGTGACGAAATGATGGATAAACTCAGCAGTGCGAGCCGGAACTTCAGCATTGGTGAGGTTGACGCCAAAGACATCAACGAAAGGACTGTCTGTCGGCACAAACATCCCCATGGCATCCTCCACATCCACAGAAGTGGTGTAATAGCGAGGAGATTTGTCGGTAATCACATACTCCTCATACATGTAGTTGGAGTTGATGAGGCGGAACTTGAAGTAATGCTCTGCCATCTCCTTTACCTTCTTGAATTCATTCGAGTCCATTTTCATCGCTTTCATAATCAGGTCTTCCGTTTCCCTTTCCACGTAGATCTTGATGAGAAGGTCATGCTCGGCACCTGAGGGTATGACCTCATCAATTATCATCTTGCATCCCTCTGGAGTATGCTTCTTCAGCATGACCTTGGTATTTTTGGCAGTACGCTGCTTCACATCCTTGATAATCCGCAGATCTTTGAGATAGGCGGTAATGGTGTGGAAGGTAACCGTAAAGAGCCAGTTGTCAAGCGACTTTCCGGAGAAAGTGTCCAGCACATGCCAAGTGCCCTCATCCCAGAACTTCTCATACATGATGGTTCCGAAATCCTCCTTCGAGATGTGATACTGATAGGAGGTGCTGACACAACTGGTGATATAATTCCTGATATAACACAGTGAGTAGGCTTCATTTTCTTCTCCATAGAAGAATGCATAGCAGAACTTCTCGTCTGTCTTAAGGCGATGGAAGAGATTTTTGACGTCCTCCGGACTAAAGGAGGAAAATGGGCGTTTGTTCAATCGGGACATAAGCGTTATTTATTTAGTAGTTGTATGCATGGCTGCTGATTGAGATTCTGTGAAGAAAAAATCCGAACTTCTCTTTTTTCTGAGCAAGTCCGGAACTTCTGGCGAGAGGTTGTGCCGTTTCTATTTTGGGGCAAGCGTGCCCGTTCTTTTTCGGCGGCGGTGAAGTTCCGTGAGGGCATTTCCCTCTATGAGCAACAAGATGTTGCCGATGAGATTTCCTATGATTGTCCTCGTCGTTGGGAGTGAGGCAACACAAGAAACTGCTTTCGGTAGTTTGGCTGTGGCCAATCCTACGAAATTCGCTGAGGGGGGTGTCAGATAGTTATTGGTTTTGTGCATCATGATAATACAATTTCCAATGCAGTTGATAAGTTTGAGTTAATGTGACCTTGATAATTCTCGTAGTAATCCGTTATTAGTACAGACTTTATTCAAGTAGACAGGATGATTTATACATCCTCCAATTCAATCAATCATATTCCATCGCAAAGATAAAACAAATTTTTTAAATAATGTTTCATCCATACAATCTTTTTTTCAAGCATTATTCTTTTTTAACAAATCGGCACCCACCCAACCTTAATTGTTAATAATAGCTAATCATGAATTGCAGATTGAATGATTATTATTATTTTTGAAGTCCTAAAACAAATCCAGAAACAAAAACATACCTATTATGTACAAGTATTATCTAAACATGTTGTTGCTGATGTTCTTGACGATGAATGCATCAGCCGCCGACCGTCAACTTGACATCACATTGGAGAACAAGAGCAAAATTGACTTATCAAACTATCCTCTCAGCATTTCGCTTTCTAATGAACCCATAGATGTTTTGTCTGCCCTTGTCACCGTAGATGGCAGGGAGATTCCCTGCCAATTGGACGACCTCAATGGAGATGGGAAATATGACGAGCTGTTTGTCTTGCTCAATCTCTCAAAGAAATCATCAACCAAACTCCATGTGACATTGGCCGACAAAGGCACTCCACGCAAGTATGAGCCCAAAGTGTATGTCGACATGATGCTCACCAACAGTAAGATTAAGGAGTCTAACAAGCAAAACCTTTATATATCTCAGTTGACCGTTGACCGTGACGTGAACCCCTACTCGATGCTTCACCACCATGGGGCTGCGTTTGAGAATGAACTGGTGGCATACCGCATCTATTTCGACCATCGACAAACAGTGGATATTTATGGCAAATACCGCAAGGGACTTGAACTCAAACAGACCCAATTCTACCCAGACAAGTCACAAAAGGAAGCGGGTTTTGGCGATGATGTATTATGGGTAGGCAACACCTTGGGGGTTGGTACCCTGCGAGGCTGGGATGGTGGTGCGCCAACCATGGTCAGCGATGTGGAGCACCGTGGCCAGCGCCTGGTGGCACGGGGTCCACTGCGGACTATTGTAGAGGTGAAGGATGAGCAATGGCGCCAACAGCCTGGCAGCCAGCCAACGGATATGGTGACCTATTACACACTCTATGCCGGCCGGCGCGACTGCAGGGTCGACGTATTGTTCAACCGTAATGTGGATGACCTCAGATTTGCCACGGGCATCATCAATGTGAAGAACTCGGTGGAATTCAGCGACCACAAGGGACTTCGAGGATGCTGGGGAACAGACTGGCCTGTTTCTGAAAAAGACTCCGCCGGCCACAAGCGTGAGACAGTGGGACTGGGCATCTGCCTTGCGAAAGACAACATTGACAAAGAACTGCCTGCCGACAACGACAACTACCCCTTCGTGGTCAAGGTCACTGATGCCCGCCTCACCTACCATATCACCTTTGGCAGCGACAACGAGAGTTTTGGGGTCCACAATGCCAAGGACTGGTTCGCCTGTCTTGAGGAATGGAAAAGGACTCTTTCTGCGGAGTCACAAGTAATCAAGTCTAAGTAGACTTAATCACTGGGAGCGACCTTAGGCTTCAGGACAGTCACATAATTGACAAAAGCCCTGTCATAATGGCTGCTGTGTCTCGGTAATCTGTTGTCATCGTAAACACCAAGATGCAGGGTGTCTATTTCTTGCAACACCTTGCCGGTCATTTCGTTCCCCAATTGCTTTTGCGTCAACAACATACAAGGTGCCGCTTGGGTAACGGCTTCCTCGTCATTCAAATCAAGAGGCATGATTGGCTTGTTGGCGGCACATACCAGTTCTATTCTCAGTGACTCGTCCTTATTATAATAAAGAGGAAGGACTTGCAATTCCTCGTTATTCTGCAGCATTGCAACGCTTCTTTGATGGGGATTGCCAAAAATATCGCCAACAGCACCAAGCATAAAGCATTCTACTATCAGGAAAAGGGCTATCATTCCTCTGACTATTCCCAGCATGTCTTTTCTTGAGGTGGAAAACAAGAGATAGAGCGAGATGCCGAAAAGGAAGAATCCGATAACCAAGGCTGTCCCGAAGTCTATAATATCCCAATTTGTCATTCGGAAATGCACAAAGAAAGGCAGTCCGAAAACCAACAATGTCAAAAGATAACCATTGAGGAAGAATACCCCCTTTCCCCATTCATCCTGGGGCCAGCGCTCTCTATAATAAAACAACAGGCACGCCACCGTCAAGGCACAAGGCGGAACGAGTGGCAATAAGTCCGTCATCTCCTTATTGGGAATGACCGACAACAGCACCAAAGCAATGGCAAGCCATGCCAGTGCCATGCGGTAAAGACGCTTGGTGCTCAGCCGCTTATACCAGTATGGAATACAAAATGCGGCCAATAGCAATAAAGTCCAAACACCCATCTCCGCAAAGAAGCGCCAATAGTAGTACCAAGGACGGATGCCGCCATTGGTGTGCACAGCAAACACATTGGCAAGCGTAGAACCCTGGTTAGATGAGAAAAGATGGACAACCCACCATCCAAATGTAGCAATGCATATCAGGCACATGGTGAGCAGAGGCATCCATCGTCCGTCCATGACAGGCCTTTTCAACAAAAGAATGACGATTACCAGAGGCAACAGCATGGAATAGAACGGTTCTGTGCCGTTTCCAAGAAAAGACAGCCCCATCATGATGCCTGCTACGATGGCCCACCGCCACTTATGCGGCTTGGCATAATAGCGCTCGTCATATAGCATTCTGAACAAGAAATACACAGCTCCCATCATCAGGGAATAGCCATAAATGTCCCTGTTCACAACTCTCCCATGGTAGATGACATTATAGCTGGTAAGAAAAACAAAGGTAGCAAGTTCTGCAAACCCTCTCCTTCTCTCCATATAACGCGCCACTCCAAAGAAGAAGAGAGCCCATAAGGTTGCCAACAAAGCCACGACGCTGCGCTGCACGCTGATATTGTTAGGATACACCTTTTCGACAACTGCTGCCATCCATGCGGCAAGAGGAGGAACATCATACCGTGGCAAACCGTTCATGGTGGGATTCATCCAGTTGCCGTCAGCCACAATATCCCTGGCCGTGACAATGGTCTTTGCCTCAGCAGCATCAGTTGGAAACATACTGTTGTTGACGAAGAATGCGGCAAGGCACAAAACAACGAGAAACAGCGTCTCCTTTCTTATTTTCCTTACAACCTCCATATTTAGTTTTCTGCAAAATTAATGCAAATCATACGCACTGCAAAGAAAAAACAAAAAAACTTTCAGTCTCTCCTTTGTCATTCTCTAAACAAAAACAACATCTGGGCAACAACCTTTTCCTCTTTGTGGGCCAAGAACAAACAGAGGACCGTGAACTCGCTTTGATGACAGGCACGAAGGCGATATACACGGTCCTCAATAGGGTCTGTTGGGAGATTCTTATTGATGCTGGTCTCTGAGAAGGTCGTTGACCGTCTTCACCGGATTGAATGTGGAGAGGGGAACCTCAACGAAAACCGTATTCCAATCACTCATGGCACCATTCCACAACCCAGGCAACTCCAGAGCCTTGAGTTCCTTCCCGTTCTTGCTCTTGCTGCTGATGAATCCCGTTGACTTGTCAACGAACTCAGGCAGGTTGAAGGGTTGTCCCTTGTAGTCCTTGACAGCGCAGACTAGGTCCACAGGATTGAAGTGGGTTCCCTCGGTAAACATCCGCTGGTATTCTGCGTTGCTCTTGTCTATCTGGCTGCTTTCAAGAATCTGCAGACTCACCGTGCCGTCTTGGTTGTAGGTCAGGAACGGTCCACCTCCTGGTTCACCAACATTCTTCACGACACCACACACGCGCATCGGCCTGTTGAGTTTCTTGCGCAGGTAGATGACCAACTCTGCATCCTCCAGATGCTTGATGTCTTGTTTCCTGCAGCAAAGGTCACGTTGCACGAATCGTATGATTTCCTCAAGTTGTTCGTGCCCATATTTGCCTGTGTCAAGCAAACACAGATATTCAAATGCCTTTTTCTGGAGGGTGACAAGGACACCGGCTATCAGTTGCTTGTAAGTGACGGTGTCTTCCTTCAGTCTGTCAGGCACCACATTGTCAATGTTCTTGATGAAGATTACATCGGCATCAATCTCATTGAGGTTTTCTATGAGGGCGCCATGTCCTCCGGGACGGAAGAGCAATTTGCCATCCTCCGTACGGAATGGTGTGTTGTCGGGATTGGCGGCCACGGTGTCGGTACTGGGTTTTTGCTCAGAAAATGATATGTTGTATTGAATGCCATATTTTTGGGCATACCCATCCTTCTTGGCTTTCACCTTTTCCTCAAACAATTGCATATGCTCATGGCTGACCGTGAAATGCACGTTGGCCTCGCCATTGCTGGCGGCATAAAGCGCACCCTCCACAAGATGTTCCTCCATAGGTGTGCGTGCGCCATCCTCGTAGTTGTGGAAAAGCAGCAGTCCTTTGGGCAACTGACCGTAGTTGAGACCTGTGGCATTGAGCATATTGGCAACAACAGCCTTGTAGTTTCCTTCTTCCATGAGTTGGTCCACGCCCTTTCCTTCATTCTCACGGCACTTGTCATCGAGTGATGCAAAGAATGCGAACTGATGAATATGGTCAAAGTATGTCTTCTCGAATGCTGTCGTAGGTTTGTCATAGTCAGCTGACAAGAAAGCAAACATATCCTTGAACATACGGCTGGCGGCACCAGATGCAGGGACGAACTTCACGATTTTTTTACCCTTTGCCTTGTATTCGTTCCATGCTGCGATATACTCGCAACGCTCATCCTCTTCCGGCGAGATAATACCGTTGCCAATGGCAGCGGCAGCCTCCAACCTGAGGAAAGGAAATCCAGTCTCGAATTCTTTCAACTGAGCGTCGATTTGCTCAGGTGAGATGCCTTTTGATGCGATTTGTCTTAAATCTTCCTGTGATAACATAATATTGATGATTTAATGTATAAAGTTGGTAGTTATGCTTTTTTGTTTGATTCTGCAAATATACATAATTAATTCAACTCTCACAAAAAAATTTTCTCATGTTTTTTCAGGAAAGACAAATTCATACAGAAAAAAGGACTATTCATACAATACCGTCTGATTTCCTTATCACGAACTGCAAAAGAAGGTATCTTTGTATGTGCATCTATTAGTTTATCAACATGAAACAATTATTCATTTCCATGATCCTCGTACTCATGAGCATGACGGTATCAATGCCCACCAGTGCAAAAACTGGCAACGAAACAAAAAGAATCTCTACCGAGAACATCATTGTGAAACAAACCACCTGTTTCGATGACGGACGTGTGTTGACCATCTACTACGAGAAGCAAGGCAAACAATGCATGGTTTACTCACCTTGTGACGTGAACACATACACCAAGGATGATGTCTCAAAGATTAAATCCACCAATCTCGAGATTGTAGACAAAGCCGAGGGAAAACTCTACAGGAAGGCGACAATGGGTGAAATCATGCGTGTGCTCAAACAATTATCCGACCAGTTGTAAGCATGATTGTCACCGCACTTGAAATCATTCTGCTGTGTGCCACCATCGCGGTGGTCACAGCAGATTCACATCGCAAAGAATAGTGAACAAAATAATATGTTTAGAGCTTTCCATCCACAATAAAAAACTATGGATGACGTTATTATAATATAACGTAAAATCCATTTTATGGAAAGATTTGCACTCGTATTCTCAAGATACCTACTTCGCATTGCTGTGGATGAGATTGTATATGTGAAAGCCGATGCCAATTATAGTGACCTTGTTCTTATCAATGGAGTAAAATACAAGATACCATCTCAATTAACGTATTTTGAGATTAATCTCCGGACGATGAAACACGCCCACTGGTTTATCCGTGTAGGCAGAAGCCTTATTGTCAATTACCAACATATACAAATCATCAATCTCAACAACAGGACTATCACTTTTGGTGGCAAACATCTCGTCAACAAACCGCGAACAACAAATCCACATGCCTTGCTGCAAGAAAATGGGATAATTGATGGCGACCTCTACACTGTGACTGCCTCATTTGAAGCTTTAAGCTTATTGAAAGAAAGAGTGGAATCAATATTAGAAACAGAAAGAACATGAGCGAAATCATCATAGATATTGGTCAAGATTCTGAAGAGCCAAAATTCATCATTGAACATGATGACGAGGAACAGCCATCTCCCAAAAAACGAAATAAATGGTTGAGGAGACTGTTGAAAGCCGCTGCAGCCATTGCATTGATGGCTATGGTTTTGGTTGCCTATGAATTATGGAACTATTACTACAATATTGGAATTCCTGTGTCCACTTCACCAAGTGAGAACATCGAAAAACTGAAGTCACCCATTGACAAGGAAACCGCTGAAGTGAAATATGTCACAGACAGCATTTTTGGTGTTGAATTTGATCTATATGCCATTTTCGGACTTCGTGCCAACATTGAGTTTCAGGAACCCGACACAGCAGACGCCTCTGTCTTTCTCTATTGTCGTTCTGCCGACCATAAGGAAGACGGCAGCTATTTGGGCACACTTGTCGCTGAGGGAAAGGAAATAGAAAAGAAGAAAAATGCCTTCCGTTTGGGTTATATGGCCATGGCCGACAACCATATGGTCATAGGCGTGTCACGCTTCGAGAAAGTAAAAAACTATGTGAAGGAGAAGGGTGGTTCTTTCTTCCGCCAGTTTGTCCTCGTCAGCGATGGTGTCATCCCAAACAACTTTCATCTTCATGGAAAGGTTGAGCGAAAAGCCATTGGCATCAAGCACAACACAGACAAAAATGGCAACAAGAAAGAAAGGATGTATTTTATCTCTACTCGCAACAAGGAAACACTATGGGACTTTGCCGATGCACTGCGCGAATATGGCTTTACTGATGTCATCTACATCACCGGAGGAACTGATTATTGCTATTATCGCACCGCCAACGGAAAACGTCATGATATAGGCGACATCAATGATTATCCCCATAAGAAATGGGAAGGCATCATACCATGGTTGGTCTTCCGAAAAATTGAACAGTAAAAACTTTATCATCAATAATTATGAATACAAATCCAAGACTTTACACACTGAACTTCAACGAGGCAAAGACCTATTTGTGGGCTGGGGCATTTGTGCTCTGCAACCTGGTGCTGCCTCAAGTTTTTCATCTTATTCCACAGGGCGGCATCATCTTCGCCCCACTGTCACTGGTCATACTAGCCGGAGCCTACAAATTGGGATGGAGAGTTGGACTGATCGCAGCCGTAGCATCTCCCCTTGTCAACCATTACCTGACCGGACTTCCGGCATGGGGCGTGCTGCAGGTGATGACACTGAAACTGGTGATTCTTGCATTGGCTGCCGGACTCACTGCCCAGTATTTTAAAAAGGTGACCTTGCCGTTGATTATCGGTGTCGTACTCGCAGCAGAAATCTTGGGTGGTCTGGGTGAACTGGCCCTGACGGGAGGCATCACTGCCACCCTGCAAGACTTCACTGTCGGTTATCCCGGACTGCTTCTTCAGATTATCGGCACCTACATCGTCTGCAAATACATCTAATATTTCGTCCATTTTGAGAAAATGGCTCACCAAGGGCAATAGTTATTCCTGATGGCAGCACGAGAATGTGACTATTATCAGCGACATGATGACGGCAAAGTGGAATGTCTTCTTTGTCCGCATCATTGTCTGATAGCCAGTGGGATGTCTGGCAGATGCCGCAGTCGCCGCAACATTGATGGCACTTTGGTCAGCGAGGTGTATGGGCATCCGTGTGCGTTGGCTATCGACCCCGTGGAGAAAAAGCCATTATATCATTTTCATCCTGGCACAAAATGTCTTTCTATAGCGTGCACGGGATGCAATTTCAGATGTCTCAACTGCCAGAACCATGACATTTCTCAGGCTGCTCCCGATGAGGTGGGATACTACAAGCTTCTTCCAGAACAAATAGTCGACCTCTGCCTTGAGAGACAATGTCCGGGTATCGCCTATACCTATACCGAACCGCTCACATACATCGAATATGTGGCAGACACGGCAAAATTGGCTCATGAGAAAGGACTTTGGAACATCCTTGTCACAGCAGGGTACGTGTGCAGTGAACCCCTCAAGGACCTCCTCCCATGGATTGACGCTGCCAACATCGATTTGAAATCCTTCAGCGATGATATTTACAAAAAAATCAGCGGCGGAAGACTGGCTACTGTGTTGGATACCATTCTTACCATGCACCAGGCGGGGGTGTGGATAGAACTGACCAATCTCATTATTCCGGGTGTAAATGACGATATGGAGATTATACGCCAAATGTGCAAATGGATGATGGACAACAACATGGAAAAAGTACCATTGCATTTCAGCCGCTTTTTCCCACATTACCGAATGACCGACATAGCCCCCACCCCACTCAGCACTTTGAGACAAGCCCGTGAAATCGCACTTGAAGAGGGCATTTGTCATGTCCATCTCGGAAATGTCTGAATGAAGGAAATAAACAGATTAACGAAAAACTCTCATAAAAATGCGAAAAAAACTGTTTCTGTTGAGAGTGCTTTGTTGTTGTATTACAGCAGGAGCACAGGAGTTTACAGTCCCTCCAACCAACATCAACGCCAAGGGCTGGCCTCATGTATTGCCAGACAATAGCGTTGAATTCAAAATCCGTTCAAATGAAGACCTGAGCCAAATGAAAGTATCGCTCGACCAATCGTGCCGGTTTGAGAAACAAGCAGACGGAACATGGATGGCACACACCAAACCACTGGTGCCCGGTTTTCACTATTATTGGTTCAGTTTGGGTGGAATGGATATGTCTGACCCTGCCAGCAAGAGTTATTTCGGTTGTGGCAGGATGACCAGTGCTATTGACATACCCGAGGAAGGATGCAGTTTCTACGACATCAAGGATGTTCCGCATGGCAAGGTCAGCATCGTCACCTATTACTCAAAAGTGAGAAAGGCAAATGCCACCATGTATGTCTACACACCTGCCAGCTATACCGAAGGCAACAGACGTTATCCCGTTCTTTACCTGCAGCATGGAGGTGGGGAGGACGAATCAGGATGGACATTTCAAGGCAAGACCAACTACATCCTCGACAACCTGATAGCAGAGGGAAAGGCCAAGGAAATGATTGTCGTCATGTCAAACGGCAACATCACGGTTCCCGGAACAGGGTTCGGCTATTCCATCCAGGGTATGAAAGGTTTTGAGGAAGAACTCACAGAGGTGATTATTCCTTTCGTCGACCATAGTTTCCGAACCATCCCCGACAAGCAGCATCGTGCGCTTACAGGTTTGTCCATGGGTGGTGGCCAGTCGTTCTTCGTTGGACTGCAACATACAGAACTCTTCAGCTATATTGGTGTGTTCAGCACAGGAGTCTTCGGTGGCATTCGTGAGACCAAGTCTTTTGACGCCGAGGCAGCCATGCCCGGCCTTATCTCACAACACGACAAGTACAACAAGGCACTGAAACTGTTCTATATCTCTGTAGGTACGGACGACCCGCGTTTGTCACCTACCCAAAGGGCCGTTTCCGACATGAGACAAGCCGGACTGGCCATCACCTTCAACTCTTTCCCTGGAGATCATGAGTGGCAGGTATGGCGAAAGTCGCTTCATGACTTTGCTCAGAAATTATTTAATTGAATCGCTCGTTAAGACAACGAGAAAAATGAGGGGTGAAAGGATGGATATGGGGTGAGGGGTGTCAATGGGATATCTTGAACATATATGGATATTGGCGATAGATGAATTGTTCCGGGGCACGCTTCGTCTTGATATCAATCACACCGTTGGAGCCTTGCGAACCCCAGATATCGGTGGCGGCGGCACCCTTGAGCACGTTGATGCTCTCGATGTCCTCTGGGTTGACATTGATGAGTTCTGCAAACTTCTCCTTGTTGGCGGAAGAGAAGTCGAATTTGTTGGTGTAGGTTCCCCATACGTTGCCATCGACGACGATGAGGGGTTTGCTGGAGCCATGCCGTTGCCGCTCGGGAGTTTTCGCCTTTACGTCTTCTTGACGCTGTGGCGCTCCCATCACCACCAGGTATAGATGCCTCAACCGCTTTTGGGAAGGGATGCGCAACACGGAGCCGTTGACGGCGCCATAGATGCATTCATCATCGGTGGTGACCCCCACGAAGCCATAGCGCAGGTTGTCGCCTTTTACACGCACCTTGAACGTTTTGGCATTGAGGTCCACGCGTTCGTCTAGCAGGATGGCATTGAAGCCATAGTCCTCGGGAAAGTCTTTCGGGCCAAGCCATCCCCCACCCTTGTCTTTCAACTCTGTGTCGAACGTACAGGCATAGGGACGTGTCTCACGCCGTGCATGCTGGAAATCGAAATTGACCAGATGCTGATAGCCTCGGAACATCTCGTCGCAGAATGCTTCCTGGTCAAGCCCGTACATACGCATATAGGTCGTCGCCGGGTTTTCACCCAATCTACTTTGGCGGAAAAGTTCGGCGATGCTCTTCCGGCCATGCAGGTCGCTCCACCACTGTATGACGTAAGGTGAATGATAGATGTTGTCCATATGGAGGAAGGCCTTGTGGGTCAGTTTCTTGAAGGCTTCGAGATGGTAGTTCTCGTCGGTGACCCAGTCGGGGTTGACTTGCCAGAGCATCCACTGTGAGGTCATCTCAAAGAAGCCGGAGCCGCCCCATAACATTCCCAAGCTGTCGGCCATGATCTGGGACTGGAAGCTATGCCCCAGCTCATGGGCCATGGCGTTCATTTTCTCGTCCTGGATGCGATTGGGTGCCACCCATATCGCACCGATGAAATTGTCGTACGTCCCACCATAGGCCGTGCCGTCAAGAGAATAATGGATCATGACCATCATCTTGTAGCGGTCGGCTTTGGACGGGCCTTTCACCCATCCCAGCGTGTCGCGGAAGAAATGGTAGAAATGCTGCAACCGGTACCTGAGGTTGTCCAACCGGAAAGCCATCGGATTGCCATTCAGTAGAGGCGGGTGGTTGAGGTCTTGTCCGAACCCCTTCTCCCACATGAAGATGAGGTCGGGGGTCTCTATGCTGCGCTGAAACGACCATCTCGAGGTATCGCTATCAAGGTCAATGCCCCGCAGGGTTTCCGGGATATACACTTTCTTCTGAGCATAAACGCCATTGGTGCTGAGGAGCACCATGGCGAAAATGAGGCTGAAAAATTGTCTTGACATTATATCGACATTACAATACCTAAATTATTCATAGAAAATATTCTCCCATTGCAAAACCTTGTTAACACGCACCCTCGCACCACGTCATCGCTGGAAATATCACGCCGACTATGGTCCTATGCTATCGTTTGCCTGGAGAATGGACGATGGTGACACGTTTGACATTGCGGTAGTCGATGGGAGCATGACCATCAAGGAATTGGATGAGCAGGTCGGAGCAACGCTTGCCGATGCTGTGTCCTTGGTCCTTGCGCGGTGCATCGCAGATGGCGGCCACATAACTGTTGCAGACTACGCGGTATTTCTTTTTCAGATTGAGTTTCTTACCATCAAGAGTATAGAGACGCACATCTTTGGCTTCGCGTGTCAGTGTATCGGCTACAAGTTCGCACTTCACACCAGAGACAAATGGTGGGTCATGACTGTCGTTGGTGAAGCATGAGATATACATTTTCTTGAACTCCTCGCCAGTGAGTTCCATCTCAATGCATTCATTGCCAAAGGGGTCGAGTCGCAGCACATCATTGACGGTAAATGGTCCGGCCTTCTTCTCAGAGAAACGTACACCGCCACCATTCTGCAAGGCGATGTCTGCCCCCGTCGTTTCCGTGAGCGCATCGCACATAAGGCAACCCAATTGCTCCAAATTGTCGAATTCTTCCGCTGTGGTGAGCACACGTTTGAACTCTGGATTGGAAGCGAAGAATTCCACCATCGACTCAGCCACCTCGTTTTTCTTCGGGAAACTCTTTATATTGATGTTCTTTGCCGACTTCCCCACCAGTTTTCCATTCTCCACATTGAGCGTGATGTATGTTGCCAGTTTGAGCTTGTTCTCATTTTGGGTGATAAGCACACCGTTGTGCAGTTCGCCGCCTTTAAGTTGAGTATGCGTATGTCCGCCGATGATGAGGTCAAAATAGGGGAATTTCTCTGCCAATGCCACATCATCCTCAAATCCCACATGAGAGAGCAGGATATAGATATCCACCTTGTCACGCAGCCACTCATACTGACGGATTGTCTCCTCTACAGGAGTGAAGGAGAGCCCTTGGAGCAAATCAGGATGAGCATCGGGCAAACCTTTTGTGCCCAACTCCACCATACCAAGCACTCCTATTTTGATACCATCGATGACAAAGATATGATAAGGTTCCGTCTGGATACGATATTCTGGGGACGCCTTCAGATTGGCACACAGGTACGGGAAATTGGAGGTGGAGATGACCTGCGCCAATCCCTTTTGCCCATTGTCGAACTCATGGTTGCCGAGCGCCGTGGCATCGAAGCCGATAAGGTTCATCAACGCCGTCATGGGGTAAGAAGGTATAGGATAAAGGTCATTGACAGGATCGCCCGTTCGGTTGTCGCCCGCCGAAAACACCAGTGTCTGTTTGTCGATGCCACGCAGACTGTCAGCGATGGCTGCCAGCATCGGCATATGGCCGAGGGTGGCATGCATATCATTAACAGAAAGGATGTGCAAGTCGCGGGTTTGTGCGGTGGCTGAAGTCAGTGTAGTGAACACCAAAAGCCAGGAAATAAAGAGTTTGCGCATATTTATATTAGAGGTTTGGGAATTTAGAAGTTTGGGAATTGATGCGTTTGGATAGATTTTGGAGAGACAACTCAATCTGAGTCTTCAGAGTTTTCCGGGTTGGTGGAAAAGGTGATTTCCTGATTGTCGCTCAAGGGAGAATCGTGACCTATGGTGTGACCCCATTTGTCATAAATGACAGCCTGCTTGACGAGACTCCTGTCGATGTCGCATCGGGCGAAATAGCGAAGAAGCGCATCACGGGCAGTTGCCCCCTTGAAGATAACGATTGTTTTTTCGTTTACTTTTATTCTCATGGATTTGATGTTTAGGAGTTTGGTTGTTTGGATGTATGTATTGCCTGCATAGGCATTCTTGCTGAAGAGACGGGTAGAACCCGTCTCTATCATTTTGCGCTCAAATATTCAAATTTCAATCTTCAAATTTCAAAATAAATATTTAAGGTACGAGAACAACTGTAGCGCTTCGTGCAGCCTGGGCACCCATAACAAGCACCTGTGCGATGTCGGCGGTCTTCGACGGTCCGCTGATGAACGTACCATAGCCATAGTCATTAAACTCAATGCGCTTGTACGCTTCATGCATGTTGTTGACAATCTCAGATTTCTTCAACAGAATGACAAGATTCTCGGAGATGAAGCACACCGCCTTCTCCACCATGCTCTGAGGTATCCACACACAGGCATTCTCTGCTACGCCAAACATCCCCTTGATAACACCTACATCGGTACCGTTAAGAGCCTGCGGCGAACCGATGGTGTCGGGGTTGCGTGTAGCGATGGTTATTTCAGGCAGGTTGCTTGCTATCTCCTTGGCATCGGGATAGAGCTCGCGTATCAGTTCGTTGATGTCTTTCCCAGGTTCCATTTCGATAACCTTTCCACCCACGTTTTCAGTCATTGAGATGAACTGCACGAGCGGGTCGGGATAGGTGATGCCCTGTATGTCGTCAAGGTTGGGCATGTCATATCTCTCCCTGACATTGCTTCTGTATTTTGACAGTATATCTTCTTTCTTGCTCATGGAATTGAGGTTTGAGATTTGAAACTAAAAACTTACTTCACTTTTCCTTTTCTCCACAGTTCCTGGAAGGAGTAGCGTGGGAAACGCATCATCTTATGGCCCTCTGCCCAGGGATTGAGACCGCACTCCATGAGGAATGACGGCACCCAGTTGGCCATGGGCGCGAACTTCATTGCCGTATTGTACATGCCACTGCTTCCAAACAGCATCTTCATGCCCTTGCACATACGCTTTTTCTCAGGATTGGCTGTGCCGAAATCATCAAGTTGCTGCCTCCATTTGTAAACTTGGTCGCCGAGGTCTACTTTCACAGGACATACCGTCTGACAACTGAGGCAAAGGGTGCAGGCCGACACATTGCCGCTATGCTTCTTCTTGTCGCGCAGCATGCCGAGATTGATGCCCACCGGACCTGGGATAAAATAGGTATAAGAGTAACCACCGCTGCGCCGGTAGACCGGGCAAGTGTTCATGCACGAACCGCAACGGATGCACTTCAGTGTCTCCCAATGTTCTGGGTTGCCCACCCACTCGCTGCGCCCATTGTCCACGAGGATGATGTGCATGGGCTGCGCCGTTGGCCTCGCCTTGCGGAAATGGCTGGTAAACGTGGTGGTGGGTTGTCCTGTTCCAGCACGGCACAACATCCGTTGGAACACAGCCAGACAGTCATAGTTGGGGATAACCTTCTCCAATCCCATGGCTGCGATATGGAGTTTGGGGCATGAGGTGCTCATGTCGGCATTGCCCTCATTGGTGCAGACAACAATGTCACCTGTCTCTGCAATACCGAAGTTGGCTCCTGTCATTCCAGCATCGGCAGTGAGGAACTCATTGCGGAGACTGAGCCTTGCCTGATAAGTAAGGTATGTGGGATCATGGTTGCCTTTCTCTGTTCCGAGTTTCTCCTCGAAGAGTTCACCCACATCGTCATGGTTGAGATGGATGGCTGGCATCACAATATGGCTCGGCGCCTGTCCCTTAAGCTGGATGATGCGCTCCCCGAGGTCGGTTTCCACCACCTCGATGCCATTGCGCTCAAGGAAGGGGTTCATCTCGCACTCCTCGGTGAGCATACTCTTGCTCTTGACGATTTTTTTCACATTGTGCTCACGGAGGATGCCCAGAACAATCTCATTGAACTCTGCGGCATCCTTCGCCCAGTGCACGATGCATCCGTTTTTCTCGGCATTGGTGGCAAACTGCTCGAGATACTCATCAAGATGTGAGACGGTGTGGCGCTTGATGGCGGAAGCCTTGTCGCGCAACTGCTCCCACTCCTCGAGTCCAAGCGCCATATTGTCGCGCTTGGTGCGCACCGACCAGAATGTGGCATCATGCCAACTGGCATATTTCTGGTTCTTTAAGAACTCCTTTGCTGCTTTTGAATGTGGTGTGCTCATAGTCCTGCTGCTAAAATTTCTACTGCGTGAATAAACTTAATGTCCATGCCGCGTTTTTTGGCAACACCTGCCATGTGCATGAGACACGAACAGTCGGGACCCGTCACATACTCAGCCCCGGTATCGATATGCCGTTTCACCTTCTCTGCACCCATCTGTGCCGAAATGGCAGTCTCCTCGACAGAGAACATACCACCGAATCCGCAGCACTCATCAGGCCGTTCAGGCTCTACGACGGTAACACCTTTCTTGAGTTCGAGCAAGTCCTTGATTTTATTAAACTTGTCCACGTGCATCTCGCTTGGAGAACTCAAACCCAGTTCTCTCACACCGTGGCATGAGTTGTGGAGACTTACCTTGTGTGGAAACTCGCCAGGAATGCTATTCACCTTCACCACATCATGCAGGAAAGCGATGACATCCATAGCCTTTTCGGCGGTCTCGCACTTGCGCTTGCCCTCGAGGAGACGTGGATAGTTGATTTTGACAAAAGCCGTGCAGCTCACGGAGGGGGCGACGACATAGTCAAACTCCTTGAACATGTCCTCGAACTTCTCGGCAAGTGGTACAGCCATCCTCTCAAAGCCGGCATTGGCCATGGGCTGTCCGCAACAAGTTTGGTTAAGCGGATAGGTGACGTCCAGTCCCAAGTGCTTCAGCAGCTTGTATGTCGCAACACCCACCTCTGGGTATACGGCATCTACGTAACAGGGGATAAATAAACCGATTTTCATGTATTATAATGTTGTAAAGAAAGTGTTTTCATTATTATTTTGCAAATATAGTAAAAAACTTCTACCTTACAAGTATTTGTCGACAAAAAAAGCAAAAAAAGATGGTTTTGTTTTGTATTGCGTCAAGTTTGAGCTAACTTCGCAGCATGATTGGCAAAAAACATTTATTCTTACTGCTGGGGACACTCGTTGTCCTTTTTGCGCCTGTCCATGTCAATGGGCAACTCACGTCCCAGGAGACAGGACCACTCCCTACCGATTCCCTTGAAATCAGTCTGCTTACCTGCTCTCCCCATCAAGAGGTATACAGTCTTTACGGACACACCGCCATCCGGGTGCACGACAAGTCATCAGGCAGCGACTTAGCCGTCAACTATGGTTTGTTTGATTTCGACCAACCCCATTTCGTGCTCCGTTTCGTCTTCGGTCTCACCGACTACAGCATGGGCACCGTCCCCTTCCATTACTTCGAGGCAGAGTATAGGCAACGTGGCAGCAGCGTCATCGAACAGGTGCTCAACCTGACACACGACGAGAAGGTGCGCATTCTTCAGGCGTTGGAAGCCAACAGCCTCAACCCTATCTACAGATACAACTATTTTCATGACAACTGCACCACACGTGCCCGTGACATGCTCCTCTCCCATCTTAACGGTGAGGTGAGGTTCACCAGTGCGGCGGACAGCAGCGCCACCTTCCGCAGCATGGTGCACGACTGGAACGTGGAATCACCTTGGGCACGTTTTGGCAACGACATCCTCCTCGGCGTGGGAGCAGACCGCAAGACCACCCGTGCAGAGAGACAGTTCTTGCCCGACAACCTAATGAAAGATTTCGCCAGTGCCACCATTGTGGGTGACAGTGTGCGACCATTGGTGCTGCGCACCGAAACGGTGGTGCCTGGGGGCTTGCAGATAAGCGAAAGCGGTTTTCCGCTGCGTCCTTGGATGTGTGCCCTCATCCTGCTGGTCATCACCCTAATCGTCACGTTGGTGGAATGGCGTTTGCACCGCACCTTCTGGGGTTACGACCTGACATTGATGCTGGCCTGCGGAATTGCCGGTTTGGTGCTGACAGCAATGATTTTCTCACAGCATCCTACGGTAAGTCTCAATCTTCAGATTCTTCTCTTCAACCCCCTACCCCTCATCTTCGCCATCCCCGTTGCCTGCGCCACCCGCCAGCACAAACATCACTGGTGGTGGAAGGTGTCGTTGGTACTCATTATTCTGTTCTTCATTGGCAGTTTCTTCCAACATTATGCAGAGGGTATGTTCATTTTGGCATTATCTTTGCTGATGAGAAGTCTGAAAAGATTAAAGATAAAAAGTAAAGATTAAAAATTTAGATTGGTAAATTGAAATAAAATTCGTAATTTTGCACGATTCTTCAAAGAACGAATAACAACAAGATAAAGAAATGGGATTTTTAAACATTTTACAATCGTTGTTCGGCAACAAGTCCACCCGTGACATGAAGCTGATACAACCTATCGTGGAGAAGGTGAAAGCCGCCTACCCTGAGATTCAAGCCCTCGACAATGATGCACTGCGTGCCCGCACCGATGAAATCAAGCGCTACGTGCAGGATTCAGCCAAGGAAGAAAGAGCCCAGGTAGCAGAACTGAAATCGAAAATCGAGGACACACCCATAGATGAACGCAAAGTCATCTTCGACCAAATCGACAAAATAGAGAAAGACATCCTTGAGATTTACGAGAAAGCCCTCGACGAGGTTCTTCCCGTGGCTTTCAGCATCGTTAAGGAGACTGCACGCCGTTTCGCCCAAAACGAGGAAGTGGTAGTGACCGCCAACGATTTCGACCGCGAACTTGCCGCCACACGCGACTTTGTGGAAATCAGGGACGACAAGGCCGTTTACCACAATCACTGGATGGCCGGTGGCAACGACATGCTGTGGGACATGGTGCACTATGACGTGCAGCTTTTCGGTGGTGCCGTCCTACATCAGGGCAAGATTGCAGAGATGGCCACGGGTGAAGGAAAGACACTTGTCGCCACCCTCCCCGTGTTCCTCAACGCGCTCACCGGCAACGGCGTACATGTGGTGACGGTGAACGACTACCTTGCCAAGCGTGACTCCGAGTGGATGGGACCACTCTATGAATTCAACGGCCTGTCGGTGGACTGCATCGACAAGCACCGCCCCAATTCCCCTGAGCGCCGCAAGGCATACCAAGCCGACATCACATTTGGCACCAATAATGAATTTGGTTTCGACTACCTCCGCGACAACATGGCCATTTCGCCTGCCGACCTTGTGCAGCGCGCCCACAACTACGCCATTGTCGATGAGGTTGACTCCGTGCTTATCGACGATGCCCGTACCCCGCTCATCATCTCAGGTCCTGTGGAGCGTGGCGACGACCAGATGTTCGAGGAATACCAACCCCTCGTGGAACAACTCGTCAACGTGCAGCGCCGCCTTGCCGGCGAACTGCTCGCGGAAGCACGCCAGAAAATCACCAAGGGCACCGAAGCTGGCGACAGCAAAATGGTGACCGAGGGTTTCCTCAGCCTCTTCCGTTCATTCAAGGCCCTGCCCAAAAACAAGGCCCTCATCAAATTCCTTTCTGAGGAAGGCATCAAGGCAGGCATGCTCGCCACCGAGGAGGAGTTTATGCAGAATAACAACAAGCGCATGCCCGAGGCTGTGGCGCCCCTCTATTTCGTCGTTGATGAGAAGATCAACTCCGTCGACCTCACCGACAAGGGTGTGGAGTGGTTGGCACAGAAGGTAAATGACAAGGACCTCTTCGTGCTGCCTGACATCACAGGACAGATGTCCGCATTGGAGAACCGCCACGACCTCAGTGCCGAAGAGCGTCTGAAGCTCAAAGATGAGTACATGTCACATTACGCCACCCAGAGCGAGCGCGTACACACGCTGCAGCAGCTGCTCAAGGCATACACCATGTTCAATAAGGACGAGGAGTATGTGATTATGGACGGCGAGGTGAAAATTGTGGACGAGCAGACCGGCCGTATCATGGAAGGCCGCCGCTGGAGCGACGGTCTGCACCAGGCAGTAGAAGCAAAGGAACATGTGAAGGTGGAGGCTGCCACACAGACCTACGCCACCATCACCCTGCAGAACTATTTCCGTATGTACCATAAGTTGGCAGGTATGACCGGTACCGCCATTACCGAGGCTGGTGAGTTCTGGGATATCTACAAACTCGACGTAGTAGAGATTCCAACCAACAAACCTGTCATCCGCAATGATATGAACGACCGTGTCTACAAGACACAACGCGAGAAATACAAGGCAGTGATTGACGAGATTGTCGCCATGCGTGAGGCAGGACGACCCACTCTTGTAGGTACCACCTCTGTCGACATCTCTGAGTTGCTCTCCCGTATGCTCAGAATGCAGAACATCCCTCACAATGTGCTCAATGCCAAGTTGCACCAGCGTGAGGCCGATATTGTGGCACAGGCAGGACGCAGCACCGACGGCAAGGGTGCCGTAACCATCGCCACCAACATGGCTGGCCGTGGTACCGACATCAAGCTGACCCCTGAGGTGAAAGCAGCCGGAGGCCTCGCCATCATCGGTACGGAGCGCCATGAGAGCCGACGTGTGGACCGCCAGTTGCGTGGTCGTGCCGGACGTCAGGGCGACCCGGGCAGTTCGGTGTTCTATGTCTCCCTCGAAGACAAACTCATGCGACTGTTCGCCTCCGAGCGCATCGCCAAGGTGATGGATAAGTTCGGTTTCCAAGACGGTGAGCGTATCGAGCATAAAATGATCAACAACAGCATCGAGCGCGCACAAAAGAAGGTGGAGGAGAACCACTTTGGCGTACGTAAGCGCCTGCTCGAATACGACGACGTGATGAACCAACAGCGCAAGGTGATTTATGAGAAGCGCCGCCATGCCCTGATGGGTGAGCGTATCGGCATGGATATCGCCAATGTATTCTGGGACCGTGTGCTGAGTATAGTCAACAACAACGCTGGCGACTATCAGGCATGCAGCGATATGTTTGTCAAGACCTTCTTTATCGAGTGCCCCTTCACCGCAGAAGAGTTGGCCAGCATGCATCGTGAGGCCCTCTGCGAGAAAGCCTATACAGCCGTGATGGATGCCTTCAAGACTCGCATGGACAAGTTACAGGCCATCACCTGGACGGTCATCAAGGACGTTTATGAGAAGCAAGGACAAGTATATCAGCGCGTCAACGTCCCGATGACCGACGGACGTGGTTTCATGAACATACCCTGCGACCTGAAAGAAGCCTACGACACGGAATGTAAGTCTGTGGTCAAGCAGTTTGAGAAAGTGGTGATGCTCCATATCATTGACGATTGTTGGAAGGAGAACCTCCGCTTGCTCGATGAACTGAAGCACAGCGTGCAGAACAGTGCTTCGATTGAGCAAAAAGACCCACTCGTCATCTTCAAGATTGAGAGTGCCAAACTCTTCGATGACATGATTGACGAGATGAACAACCGCATGACCGAGATTCTCTCACGTGGCCAGCTCTACCAGCCGGAGGAGAGTCCCGAACAGGCTCAGCAGCGTCGTCTCACCGAGGCTGCTCCAGAGAAGCACAGCCAGCGCTTCAACGAGAGCAAGGGTGACGAGATGGTGGACCAGGGCCAAAAGGCAGCCGCCAGCCATGACACTCGCTCCACCGCCGGACAGGTCACACAACCCATCCGTCGCGACAAATTGCCTGGCCGCAACGATCCCTGTCCCTGCGGCAGCGGCAAGAAGTTCAAACAATGCCACGGAAAAGGACTGGTGTAGAGTTTGAGGTTGGAAGTTTGTGATTTGAAATTCGAGATTTATGATTAGTATAAAAGGCCTTAGGAAGGCATTCGGCAACAATGTTGCCGTGGACATCGATGAGTACAGCATCCAGGATGGAGAGTTGATAGGATTGGTTGGCAACAATGGTGCCGGCAAGACCACAATGTTCCGACTGATGCTCGACCTGCTGAAGGCAGACAACGGCACGGTGGAGTACACCTACGAGGACGGCACCGTCGTCAATCCGGCAGAGAGCGAGGAATGGAAGGCACGCACAGGGGCATACATCGACGAGGGCTTCCTCATCGACTTCCTCACTCCCGAGGAGTATTTTGAGTTCATCGGCAAAGTGAGCGGTCTCAACAAGGCTGAGTTGGAAGAGCGCCTGGCACAATACGAGCGGCTGATGGCTGGAGAGATTTTGGGCCATAAAAAGCTCATCCGCGACCTGTCGGCTGGCAACAAGCACAAGGTGGGCATCATCACTGCCCTCATCACCCGTCCAAGTCTGGTGATTCTTGACGAGCCGTTCAACTTCCTCGACCCATCGAGCCAAACCATTCTGAAGCACATGCTGACAGAATACAACAAGGAGACGGGTGCCACCATCATCATCAGCAGCCACAACCTGGCGCACACCATCGACATCAGCACCCGTATCACGCTGCTTGAGCACGGCCACATCATGAAAGACCTTGCCAATGCCGACCACAGTGCAGCAGAGGAACTCGAGTCGTACTTCGATTCTGCGGCTGAGGGTATAGTTTCTGAAGCAACACCCATTCAAGAAGAGCCCATTCAGGAAGAAACCTCCAGTGCTGAGGAATAAAGCCCCAGACAACAATGATAAGCAAGAACAAGCAGAAACTGTTGCGGCAACTGGAGCATAAGAAGCACCGGGCAGCAACAGGCTTGTTTGTTGCAGAAGGTCCCAAGGTGGTGGGCGACCTGCTTGCCATCGGACCAGCAGAAACACTTATCGCCACCGAGGAGTGGATTGCACAACATGCTGAAGCCAAGGCGAAAGAATGGATTTCTGTCAGTGATGAGGAACTGCACAGGATTAGTTTCCTGCAACATCCCCAACAGGTGATGGCTACCTTCGCTCTCCCCAGCCATGAGGAAGACACCGAGGAAGCCATCCATCATATCACCAGCGAATTGTGCCTCGCTCTTGACAGCGTGCAGGACCCCGGCAATCTGGGCACCATCATCCGTATTGCCGACTGGTTTGGCATACAACATATCTATTGCTCCTATGACACCGCTGATGCCTACAGTCCGAAAGTGGTGCAAGCAACGATGGGCAGCATCGCCCGGGTACAGGTGAACTACACCGACCTCTGCCAACTGGTCGACCAACTTCCAGAAGGCACGCCTGTATATGGCACGGTGCTCGACGGCGACGACCTCTACAACACATCCCTCACTCCAAACGGACTGATGGTCATGGGAAATGAGGGTAAGGGTATCAGCAGTGCAATGGCATCACGGCTTACACACCGGTTGCTCATCCCGCCCTACCCCGCCGGCCGTGCCACCGCCGACAGCCTGAACGTGGCAATTGCCACCGCCGTCTGCTGCGCGGAGTTTAGACGCCGGCTCAATGCATCGTTCATAGTGCATCGTTCATAGTTCTAAGAATGGAAAAGGATTTTTTATATAAGAACAGGAGTTTCTCCTCGTGTCTGAACACAGCATACGAGTGGTTTTGCGACAATTTCAAGACCATCATTCGTGTCACCTGGCTGCCAGTGCTGCTCTACAGCATTTTTGGAGGTCTGCTACTAATCGGTGCCCTCCGCGACCCACGTGTGCAGGCTTTTGCTCAGAATTCGCCCGGTCTCTTCCTCACCTTATTTATTTTGGCCGGCATTGGTATGCTGGTTTGCGGTCTGTGGGCATGGGCACGGTTTCTCAGCCTGCTCAATGGCATGACCTGCAAGACCAATATCTTGCGAATGCTCATTGCTTTCCTCTGCTACACCGTCATCATCTCCATCGTGGGTACGCTCGTGGTCGGTGGTGCATTCTTGTTGATTCGCCATCTCGGAGTCACGCCACAATTATTCATCACCGACAACTGGCTCGTTTGCCTCGTCAGTATCATCATTATCATTTTGTTGATACTACCCTTGATTTATTCCTTCATGAAATACATGTTCAAGACCGAGTCAAATTTCTTGCTCGACCTTCACAAGACATACCCCACAGGACTTAAGCACCTGGGATTCATCTTCATCACCATCTTCATCACAAGCATCATCGCCGGCATCATCGCCATCGTGATTTCCCTGCCACAGGTCATCCTGATGATGGCGCAGATCATCTCAGCTTTCGGGGTTCTTCATGGCGACCCATCTGGCATGCCCGGTTACTTCATCCCGCTTCATGGCACGACGACCGCCATCACAAGCATCCTGCTATTCTATCTCTCCACATACACGATGTTGGTCACCATGTTCATGTATGGTTCGATAGAGAAAGAAGAGGAGGAGCGTCACTCATCCCTTATCAATGAGGAAGAGCCAACCGACAACGACAACTCCTTCAAGACCATATAATAAGATGACAGCAACCTCCACCACCCCGACCGACAAGCCCCAGCGCATTTTGTTCATCGACCGTGACGGCACCCTCATCGAGGAACCTGCCGACGAGCAGATTGATGCATTTGAAAAACTCCGCTTCACCAAAGGGGTGTTCCGCAACTTGTCCTTTATCCGCCAGCACCTTGATTTCAAATTGGTAATGGTGAGCAACCAAGATGGTCTGGGCACAAACGCCTTCCCCGAAGACACTTTTTGGCCCGTCCACAACTTCATCCTCCAGACTCTGGAGAGTGAGGGCGTGACGTTCGACGCCATCCATATCGACCGCCATTTCCCTGAAGACAACCATCCCGACCGCAAGCCAGGGACAGGAATGCTGAAGGAGTATATCGGCAACCCCTCCTATGACCTCGCTGGCAGTTATGTCATCGGTGACCGGGAAACCGACCGTGAACTGGCTCGTCGGTTGGGCTGCAAGGCCCTCATCCTTGGCGACGAGGGGGTGACATGGGACAGCATAGCAGAAACCCTCTTTGCCGGAGAGCGCCGTGCCAGTGTGAGGCGAACAACAAAAGAGACCGATATCGCCATCGACCTGCTCATCGACGGCAGCGGCCACTGTGACATCCACACCGGACTGGGATTCTTTGACCATATGCTTGAGCAAATCGGCAAGCATGGGATGATGGACCTGAAGATAAATGTAAAAGGCGACCTCAATGTGGACGAGCACCACACCATCGAGGATACCGCTATCGCCCTTGGCGAATGCATCCGTCGCGCCCTTGGCGACAAGCGGGGCATAGAGCGCTATGGCTACTGTTTGCCGATGGACGACTGCCTGTGCAGTGTCGCCCTCGATTTCGGCGGTCGGCCCTGGCTGGTGTGGGACGCTGAGTTCCATCGTGAGCATGTGGGTGATATGCCCACGGAGATGTTTCTCCATTTTTTCAAGAGTCTGAGCGACGCCGCACTCATGAACCTCAACATCAAGGCTGAGGGCACCAATGAGCACCATAAGATAGAGGGCATCTTCAAGGCTCTTGCTCGTGCCTTGAAGATGGCTGTCCGCCGCGACATCTACCACTTTGAACTGCCGTCGACGAAAGGTACACTTTAGCCTATATCCTGCAGATTTTAATCTCGCTTTTGGGGGACACCTGTATTTGCGTACGAATACGCTCCTCAAGGGCAACAACGTGGCTGATGATGCCCACGCGGCGACCTTTTATCTGATAGAGGCGTTCCAAGGTTTCCATCACCGAGTTGAGACAACCCTCATCGAGCGACCCGAAACCTTCATCAATAAACAGGATGCCGAAATTGGTGCTGACCGGATTGAGTTGGCTCAGTGCGAGCGCCAAAGAGAGTGAAACCATGAACGATTCTCCTCCCGATAGGATTTTGACCGACTGTGGCGCTTGTTTGATGACCATGTCGCGAACATAAATAGTAAGGGCTCCGGGGCGGCTGGTCAACTCATAACGGTCGGTGAACTGCCTGAGATAAACGTTCGCTTTCTCAAGAAGATGGTTGAGAATAAAACTCTGCGCGATAGTGCGGAATTTCTTTCCATCGCTACTGCCAAAAATTTCGTTGAAATTACGATATTTCGTAAAAACAGCATTCTTCTCATCCCTCTCCTTGATGGCTTTTTCATGCTTTTCCACCATCTTGCGGTTTTCATCCAATTCGCCATTAATGCGTCCTATCTCGGTAATGACCTGCTCAAGCTCTTTCTTGACCTTATCTATTCTGTCAGCCAACATAATCTCTGAAGCTCCAGCCTCCATCGGCGGTTTGCGCAACAAATGCTCTTCATACTGCTGCTTCAGCGAACCCATCTCTCCTTCTGTCCTGACCAGTGTCTGTTGATAATTCAGATGCTCCGTCTCTAATCGCTTTATGCTACTGTCGGTCATCGACTTTAATGCCATAAGACGCTCACTGGTGATGGTAGGATGAGTTTCCAAGAAATGACTCAACAAATCCTGTCTCTCACGTATTGACTGTTCCACATGCTCTCTCTTGGTCATCCATGTCGATACGCCTGAATCCAACCGTTGCCACAGTGACAGGAGTTGTTTCTCGGTGATTTGCGATTCTGAAATGCCATGCGAAGAATCCCCATTGTCAAGGAAATCCTTGTGCTGCTCTACCGATTGGCGGATGTCAGCGATATGCTCCAGCATGAGACCGCGCTCATTGATGGATTGTTCAAGTTGTTGCGACTTTTTTCTTTTTTCTTCATATACTGCCGCATCTTCTTGCAGGCGTCGGATGAATGTTTGGGCATCTGCCTCCCAATCAATTCTCCATTCTTGGTATGATATACGACTATTGAGTCCGTCAGTCCTGTCAACAGCTCGTTTCAGATGCTCTTCTGCCTGTGCCAGGTAGTTGGCTATCTCCTTTTTTAGGTTTTCATGTGCATTCTGTACGTCTGTCAACGTTTTCTGTACGCGATTGAATTGGCCTTGTCGCCTGTCAAGTTCCTTGTTGCCCTCTTCTATTTCCTTGTTGATGGACTGAATCTTTTTCCATCGCTCACCGATGACCTCAAGTTTCTCATCTATCTGCTGTTTGAGGTCTCCCAATTGTCTGAGTGCCTTTTCTGGCTGATGGTCAAGGATAGCCTGAATCTCTGAGATTTCCATGGGACTCTGCCCTTCCTCACAGACAGCTTTCTGATAGGTTAGGCTTACAGCTGCCATCTTTTTTTCATAATCGGCTTTAGCCAATTGGCATTTTTTGTCCAATCCTTTGATTTTGCTCTGACATTGCTCCAGCAATTGCCGATTGGTCTTCAATGCCGCCTGGGCCTGTGTCAACTTATCCTGGGCTGCATTGCGCTGCTCCATGACTGGTTTCAGCACGGTATCAAAGTCTGGGTCTGGCACACATTCCTCTGTGACCTTCTGCCTGCAGAGCGGACATTCGTCGCCTTTCCGCAACATACCTCTTGCCGCCACAAATGAGTGTTCCAATGAGGCATGCCAAAGGTCATACATCTTTTGAGCATCATCACATTGCTTTGTTGCATCTACTACAACTTGGCTAAGTTGAGGTTGTCTTTCTGAGAGCATCTTCTCACGCTCCTGCTCCTCATGCAAGTTGGTTTTTGTCTGTTGCAGGATTTGTCCGCTCGAGATGAGTTGGTTAATGGCAGAATCTGCATTTAAAATGGATTCTCGCTGTTTGTTGAGGCGCTCATTCTCTTGCTGCACCTCTTCAGGATGAAGCGCATCGCGGTCTGCCTGTCGGTTTTTCAGCCATTCCTTCTGTTGGTCGATTGCATCAGAAGCAGACTTCTTTTTCTCCTCGGCTTCGCTCACGGTCTTCTCTTTTTCAGGCAACTGCATGCGCCCTTTTTCAGCAGACTCTCTTTTCTTTGCCGCTGCACTTCTATCCTCCATAATCTGCTTCAGCACCTCAACAATCGCTGCCGCATCGGTGAACATAGCCACATGTGCATCCTGAGCATCCAACCACTGTCTCACCTCATCCCTTCGTATTTTATCTTCATCCTGAGACTGCTGCGTATGGGTGGTGGCTAAGCATAGTTGCGCATACTGCTCCAACAGCTCAAGTTTGCTTTTTTCCAGTTCGGTTTTATCTTTATCCAATTTGGTCAGGTCCTCAACCCACAAACGTGGCTGCACAGTGGCGGCATAATCGGTGATGTCCGCCTGCTCTGACTGGAATTGAGGTGTCTCCCCCTGGGCACGCAGGGCAGCTATTTGTTTTTCTTTCATCTCCACAGCGGCACGCTGCTGTCTCTCGTCCACAAGCCATTGGTGCTGTGTGGTGAGCGATTTCGACCTTTTATCCCATTCCTCTTTACGTGCAGCCAAGTCAACGAGTGTTTCATGTCGTTGCGCCAATTCCTCCTCGGTCAGCGGTTTGATGCCTTTCAGACGTTCCTCTGCCAGTTTTAGTTCCTCTTCATACACTTTCAGTTGTTCATGGATTCTTTGGCTGATGCGTGAGTAAATCTCGGTGTGCGTGAGTTTCTCGAGGATGGCTGAGCGCTCGTCTGTCTTGCTTTCGAGGAACCGTGCGAAGTCGCCTTGTGCCAACATCGTGGTACGGCAGAACTCATCAAACGTCAGTCCCACCACCTCATGCACCTTGTCATCAAAGTCCTTCTTCTTATTCCACACCTGATGGGTGGTGAGGTCCTCTAATGAGTTCACCGGATTCTGCAATCTTCCGTCAGCCCTTTTGTTGGAACGACTGACGTTCCATTTGGCAAGGTAGTCCTTGTCATCTGCCTCAAACCACAGACACACCTCTGCCTCATAGGTGCCTCGCCGCAGAAGCTGTCCCTTGTGATTGATTCCTAATTCCTTAACTTTCATCTCAGTATCCTTTTTCGCTTCTCTGAAGCTATCGAATACTTTTTCGTTTCTCTCCGATACTACCATCCTTGGAGTATCGCCATAGAGTGCGAGACATATGGAATCGAGAATGGTGGTCTTGCCCGTCCCCGTTGCCCCAGAAATAAGGAATAGGGGTTCGTCGCGCAACACGTCACCTTCAAAATCTATTTCTGCATCCTGAATGGATGCGACATTATGTATGGTCAGTTTTTTGAATTTCATTTTGCAGCCTCCATTTCCATTTGTTCGATGGTCTTTTTCATCATCTCTATCAACTCTTTCAACTCATCGCCACTTTTGCCCTCACTTTCCAGATATCGCTTGGCCACCTCCAATGGACCCAGTTCACGAAACTCATCTGGACTGACATCGATACGGTCGATTGGGCGCGATTCCACTTGTTTGTCCATGGTGCGGAACGTACAAAAGCGGCACTGCTTGTCTCTTACTGCATTCAATGCTTGTTCGCTGGCATCAACAGGCAGTCCACCACCCAGCATCACATTGAGCCGGATGTAGGAAGGGTCGTCGGAAGGCCATTTTTTCAACACCTCCAAAGCGCTGTCGAAATCCACAGGTTCTATTGGTATCGTATGTACCTCCCTGGGGAGTTTGAACGGCCTTGTTTCAATACGTGTGGGTTGCCCGTGCACCACCTCGGCAATGGTGACGGAATGCTCATATTCCTCATTGAACGAGATAGGGAGCGGCGAGCCGCAATAGCGTACCGCAGTGGATGCCGACGGCACCTGAGATGGGCGGTGCAGGTGACCGAGGGCTGCATAGTCGTAGCCTCCGCCCAATGTGCCGACATCATCAAACTCCATGTTTCCCGCGAGAGAATACTCATGCGGTTCACTGCTGTCCTGCACGGCAAGATGGGCCATGAGCACGATGGGCAGTCCATCTACATTTTGCTCTAACGCCCTTCGCATGATGCGCTTGAAGAAAGATGTCTGCCGGTCTTCGTTTGGTGATACGGCGGGTGGGAAATTCTGTTTGAAGACATGGGGAACAGCTACCACAATGCCTTTGTCCTCTATTCTGATAATATGGCGGTCAAGCCATGAGTCATCTTCTGCCCTTACCAATCCTCCCACCACATGCACATGGAAATGGTGCCACAGCGAGCGGTCAATCTCAAGGCGGGAAGCGCTGTCGTGATTGCCTGCCGTGACGACAATATGCATCGTGGGACATGCTTCATGAAGTCTGAGCATCGCCTCGGTATACATAGTCTGTGTGGGGATGGTGGGGACGGTGGAATGATATACATCCCCGCTGACAAGAAGGGCATCGGGGCGGGTATCGGCGACAATGGATTCGAGTTGGCGGAAAAAATCCTCAAACTCATCCTCTCGCCCGTAGTCATACATCTCATGTCCGAGATGCCAATCGCTGGTATGAATGATTATCATAGGATAAGGATTTAATTCAGATTCATGCTATGATGCGAAGTTACGAAAAACAAAAAGATAATCCAAATTTATCAGAATAATTATTTTTTGCCGTGCTGGAAACGGTAATGCGACAAAAAGCACAAGCAATTCTTTTGTTTGTCGCCTATGACGGCTGCTGTCGCAACCATTGGGATGGAAATGGGGAAAATCTTTTCCATGCTCCAGAATCTCATCCTATCTTTGCCATGTCAAAAGGAACAAGCCTCCTGAAGACGTGAATAAGAAATCAACAATAATAACAAATAAAACGAAAACGATATGAAAAAGTCTGGTATTTTACTCGCCGCTATCATCTGCATGATGATGCAAACCGTTTCAGCCTCCGCTCAAGACAGGTTTATCTCCATAGAACAGTTGCCCCAAACAATCGAGGCATTCATTCAGAAGCATTTCCCAGGACAAGTCATTGACTATGCCAACATCGATTCAGAATTTGCTGACACCGACTTTGATGATGATTTCGACGACGCCTTTGACGATAATTTCGATAATACCACTTACGAGGTTTGCCTGAACAATGGCATCGAACTTGATTTCGATATGAATGGAAACTGGAAAAAAGTGGACTGCTACTATATGACAGTTCCCAACCAAATCATCCCCACTCCCATTGCCCAATATGTGGATACCCACTTCGACGGTCATGACATTGTCAAAATCGACAAAAAACACTATGGATATGAGATTGAGTTATCCAACGGTGTCGAAGCGAAGTTCAACCATCAAGGAGAACTGATTAGCATCGACGACTGACACATTATCTTACGGTCTGCAAATAACATAAAGCCACAGAGAGTTCATGCTCCCTGTGGCTTTATTCAAATTGCAGTATACAACGTGGTTATCTCACAATCACCTTGCGGCTGGTGCCGTCGGGATAGACGATGATGTTGATGCCTTGTTGCAGTTCATCACGGCGCACGCCCTGGATGCTGTAAATGCCCACGGGGAACGTCGAGCGCAAAACCTCACGCTCCATAATGCCTGAAGTACCGGTGGAGTTGATGCGGCACTCCAAGAGCAGGAACTCACTGAAACCAGTTCCGTTGTTGATGAAACTGATGACATAATTACCCTTTTGGCTAACCTCGAACGGCAGTTCATAGAGTTGGGCAGCAGAAAGGTTGGCACCGGTATTGCCTACCGCATTGGGTGTTGCTGCTATGAAATCTGTTGAAGCCACAACACCATTGTTGGCATCAAGGACACGTGCCTTGTACTCAGGTTTTTCCTTCCATGCCGCCATGGCAAAGGTCAGCTTGTAGGAACCAGCTTCGAGCGTGAGCGGGAAGGCTGACTGACGACCGTACTCACAGTTGTTGACACGCCAATAGAGGGCCTTGCCTTGATAGCCCGTGAAGCCTGAGAAGGTGCGGGCACCCGACGAATAATTGTTGGGATACTCATGCACTGCATTGTCTTCCTGCAACATGCGCCATCCCGGAGGAACCGTACCTGAGAGTACATTTCCGAAGTCGAGGGTATAGATTGATGTGATGTCAGCAAATACTGGTTGGATGGTCACATTGTCATCGGGCATGATGAACGTGCCGTCATCAGCGACAACAACACCGCCATGCACCACATTCCATCCCTGAAGGACATAGCCCTCATCGGGAGTCACGGTCAAGGTCACGGTCTGTCCCTCTGCTGCAGAGTCGACATCAGCCACTATATATCCATGTTCTGCCTGACGGATGGTGATGCCAAACTTTTCTGCCTCCACATCGGCAGGAGTATAAACCACCTGGTCGATATACATGTTGAGACCACTGGTGTTGTTGATGGTGAGTTCGTTGACACCCTCCTTGAGTGTAGCATCAAAGGTGGTCTTCAACCATTGATTGGTTGCCGTCTTCTCACATCTGATTGCCTTGCTCTCACCATTCATCTTGACGTTGATGTTGCCAGCGCGCTGTGTGGAGGTATAGCGGACGGCGATTCTATAATCACCCGCCTCCTTCACGTTGAGACGATGGCGCAGCGAACCAGACGTGTTGGTGCCCATGTCCATGAATCCGTTTCCTGCATGACCATACACATTGGGATACCTTCCATATGGGTCGGTTACACAACTCTTGATGTTCTTGAAGTCCATGTCCTCTGCCTCGATGATTATCTCACCATGGTAAGCCTCTGGTTGTTTCGGGAGGTCTGATGAGAGTGCCGCACCACTAAGCAAATCTGTACTGCGCTCCGTGGCACTGCCAGAACAGTATATGGTGATGTCCACTGGTCCGTTGTGCCTGACAGAAAGGGTGTAGACACCATTTTCTTCATCAAACTCATCTGAAGAACTGACTGTTGCCTGTACTCTCTTCGACAGTTGGTATGTCGGTTTTTCCTTCACACCCGTCACCTCTATTTTGTCGAGCACCATTGTCGTGGTGTCGTTGCGGTAGTTGTTGAGGTAACAATCGATATGGTCGGCATACTCCCGAATCAGTCCGCTGCTGAGTTTTCCGAATGTCAGCCTGAGGCTGTCACAGGTATTGTAGAGCAATGGAAGTTCTGCCGATGCCGTTTTCTTGGCATTCATATAGGTGTATGGAGTATAGGTCACCAATTGGTTCTTCAAGCGCGACACATAGAGGTCGCCCTTGCTCACCTCCGGGTATTGCTCATTGAAGTCTGCCACCTTTTTGGTCTGCGTACTCCAGCGGGAGTTGTAGCTTGACTTCTTCACCTTCACCGGTACGGCATTAGCCACGTCATCATAGAGGCCGATGACCAACGGTATCGCCGCATAACGACCGGTTTTCTTGAAGTAGCAGAAATTGTCCATCCACTGCCCATTACCGCGGTTGAACGGGTCACTCTGCTTGTAGAGCCCATCATAGAGAGAGCCCCAAGCAGCATATTTCTGCTCATCGTTGCCACTGTTTACATCGTTGATAACGACGATTTTGGTTCGGTCCACCACCTCCTCGCGTGAAGGGATGTAGATGGTGCCATCGATGATTTTGCGGAACATATCGAGCCATGCGTTGCGGAATCCCGCAAAAGTACCCCAGTTGCGGCGGGTGTAGCCTTCAACGGTGGAGTTGTTGAGGTTTTGGAAATCTTCCGTCCAGATGAGTTCTGGTCCGTCCCATACGGCACCGCCGTTGACCGCGCTCTGTTCCAGCACAGTGCCGATGCCTGCTGCAACCGGATATTTCTTTCCATGTCCTTCACCCAGCAAGGCGTCGAGCGCACCATTCCATCCGCAGTTGTCATATCTGACACCATAACTCTTCGCCAGTCCGGAGAAGAACGGCCCGAAGGTGACGCTCTCATTGTTGTAGAAGCACGATGAGGTGGTGTACTTATATAGCCAAAGGATGGCATCGGGGTAGTTTTTGCAGGCAGCCAACAAATCCTTGTTGCGCTTCATCATGCCCATGGGGTTGAGGGGATGCGACCAAATGTTGCCACAGAAGGACACGGTTAGGAATCCCCCATATTTGTGTGCCATATTCACCAGGTTGGCAAACAAGGCGATTCTGGATGTCTGTGTGCTGGAACTCTTGTCATTCGGCTCGTCAAAACCCCAGAACTGCTCGGCATAGTTCCAGCCGAGGAAATTGGGATAGCGTTTGTAGAAATATTCAAATGTCTCCAGGTCGTCGTCTTGTATATGCGTATGACCGCCGCTGGCTGGCTGGCAGGTGAACCACATTCCATTGTGCTGGCATACCGTAGCCCATGACTTGTAGGTGCGGACTGCGTTCTGCGGCATCTTATAAACGTTCTTCTCCGTGTCGTACTGGCAGGACAGCGACAGGTTCATGCAGACATAAGGCTTGACATCGTCGGGTATGAGGTCGATGATTTTCTGAGGGTCTGCCTTATTCCACACATCCACGTGGATGAGCCACAGAGGATGCTTGGAATCAATGGGGCGGCGCGACTGTGCCGAGAGGCCCAGTCCCACAAACAGCATCAATACCAGCAATGTCAGTCTGTTGTTCATTTTTATCATTTTTTGAGTAGTTAAGCCCCCAAATTATTATCAAAAGGGGCGGGCAATCCGCTAAGTGCACCTGCCCGCCCCGATTCTTATTGAGAAGTGTTACTTCTTGATCACTTTCTCCACACGGATGGTACCGTCGCTCATGAACTTCTTCACAATCATCACGCCCTTCTGAGCAGTGAGGATGCGACGACCATTGAGGTCATACAGTTCGATAGCACGCACGGATGCATTGGCAGCTGTGGTGTCGATACCGTCAACAACCTCCTGGTATGCGGAAGCATAGTCGAAGCCAGCGGCAGGACTTGCGAGGAATACCTGTACACGGTCGAACATCATCTGTGCAAGGTTGTTCCACTTCACACCAATGGTGAGAACACCGTCGACTACTGCGACGCCATTCAAGAAGTTCTCATGACGACCCACATACTGTCCGTAGTGGTCAATACGTGCGTCTGCAGCAAATGCCTCAGGCTCTTCCTGACCGTCCACGAAGGTAGGTGTCTCGGAAGTCTTCACGTATACGCGGTTCATCTCATGATTTGCTTCTTTCGTAGCAACCGTCTCTTCGTCATCAGTAATATTGCCATCACTGTCAGTTGCAGGTGTGAACTCATCACTCCACTCTGCAGCGTCAATCATGATGTTGTAGACACCAGCGGGCAGGTCGGTGATGGTCTGCTCGATGCGGTTGGTCTGATGATACTGAGTGATGCAGAGGTCCTTAGGCAGATTGTCGATATCGCCAGGATAGTTGCCATTCCACATGTTGGTCAAACCAGCGTTGCCTTCGAGCACAGTCCAACCCGGGCAGTTTTCAGCAACGACACCACCGTTCTCTTTCCAAGCATAGGTGTTCGGGTTCTTGACGAATACGGTGAAGTTGTAAGTCGGAGTGGTGGTCTCCAGTGTGACCTCGTCGACAACCTCCGGGAAGAGGTTCACGCCGTCCTTCATCTTACCGTAGTACTCCTTCTTGATGCGGGTCTTGAGTTCCTCAGCCAGTGCGTCATCATCGAAGATGGCTTTGTCTGCCCTGACAATCAGAGCGTCATCAGCGGAAACACCGAGTTGCTGCAGACCCTCAGCTCCCTGACGGATACGGTCAACAAGCACCTTGATACCAACGTCGGAAGAAGTCGTTGACGGACCTTCGGTAAACATGTAGCCAGCGACCTGGGTTGAGTTGGCCAATTCTTTGGCTGCCTCTGCCAGAGCGACGTCATCGGTCAGGATATCATAGTAGTATACATAGTCACCCTCGGCCTCTTCTTCTGTATTGGCAGCCCACTCTGAGTATGCATGATACTTCGCATTGACGGCCTTCAGCTGAGAGTAAAGTTCGGTAACGGCAAACTTCGAGTCAGCATAGTCGCGAACGACGTCGATAGACTTCTTGATCTGCGTGTCGTAGTCATCGCAAAGAGTACGGTGGTCCTTGAGGGTCTTTGATGCGGCGTCAAGAATAGCTGCAGCCTCACGGTAAGCAGAAGGAGCGGTGTAGCTATCACCCTCAGCCTCATACTTCTCGATGGCAGCCTTCAGTGCGTCGTATGCAGCGCCACCATAACGCTCACCGGAATTCTCGGCCAATGTGGTCTTGGCATTCTCCAGGGCAGTAGCGAGCAACTGTGTCTCCTCTACACCTGCGACATTGGGCATGTACTTCACATGCGGATTGGCGAGGAGAACCTCATTGTAGTCACCCTGTGTGCCATTGGCATCGGTTGCAGGTCTCCACCTGAGCAGGTAGTTGCCGTCGCCATCGGGCACGAACTTCGTGTCGAAGCTGGTAGAACCAGTGACGGCGCCGGTAGAACCATTCACATTGGGATTGGTCTTCACAACAGCCTCATAGACGATGTCCTCGTTGGCATTGAGAATCTCAAACTTCATATAACCACCATTGTCCTTCCAAGCAGCAGCATTGAAGTGGATGTTGTATCTCTTGCCTCCCTTCAGCGGAAGAGTGTATCCCTCAAGGCTTCCATACTCCACATAGTTGTTGCGGAAATACAGACCCTTGGTAAAGTCACCACCTGCGCCGAAGTCAAACAGACGTGCTCCAGAACTGTAGGTATTGGGGGCCAATCGCTCCTCGCTGTCGAAGAATACGCGATAACCCTCAGGAATACCATTATTGACAGTTGTAGCAAGGTAGTCTGGCAGAATTTCCTCAGGCACATCATTGGGATCGAGGCTCACCTTACCCACGTTGATGACCCAGGTGGAGTCGCCGTAGATGGTCTCATCGAGCATCATCTGAGGATAGATTCTGGTAAGAGAGATGGTGTATTCACCATTAGCAAGGTTGCCGCTGGTAGTGCGGACGAGAGTTATCTCTTCTGCGAAGCCTTCAGCAGGCACAACATTCAGCTTGTCCTTGTCGAGTTTTGCATTAAGTCTTGCAACGTCAACAGGCTTGTCGAACGTGACCTTGAACTCCTTGATGTCATTGGGCAGGTTGAATGAGCCATCCTCGGGATCAGCCTTCATGATAACCGGTGTGAGGTAATCATAGGGATAACCATCATTGTCTTGGATTTCCATGCTGTAGGTAGCGATGCCCGTGAAGTTGCTCACATCTCCGCCAGGACCAGAGGTATAGGTCAGGTGGAATGCAGCATCGGTGGGGTTGATGAAGGTCACCTCGACCTCATCATCCTCGTTAGCGGGCTCATCGGTGAAGATGTAGAAGCGGCCGTCTTCGAATCCCTCAACAGAGTAGATGGACTGCTCCACACCGTTGAACTTAACAACCACACATGACTCGGGGAACATCAGGCGGCGCTTGCCACTTGCCTTCACGAGTTCGGGAATGTTGGTCTCGAAGCCGAAGTCAATCTGGATGACGTCGTCGCTGAACTCAGCCACTGTACCATACTTGTAGACCTCGAACTTGATGTTGTCGAAGAAGAAGTCGATGTCGTTGGCCCTGTCCTTGGAGAGGTTGAA
>JAGCXX010000084.1 GCA_017961115.1 Prevotella sp.
CAAATCCTTATTTTTAGGGCATCGGGATTACAAATCCCGATGAACGGATAAATGTGGTCCATCCTGAGGAAGCGGACTATCAATCCTTCATCTTTCATCTTTCATCCTTCATCCGTTTCAAGAGTTTAGACACGTCAAAGTTAGTCAAAATTATCGGTTTTCAAAATAAATTATAAGCTGATTTCCGGATTTCGTCGAAAAAATCCCAGGGGTTCATCGAAAACCATTTTGAACCGGGGCATTCCCACATTAACTTTGCAAGTGAAAAAACAGAAAAATAAAAACAAAAAATAGAGCATTATGAAAAAGTTACTTGCCTTCATTATCATGTGTGTGCTTACCGCCAATGTTGCCATCGCACAGAACTATCATCGCAGAATGGTGATGAGACCCCATTTTGAGACTCTCGACTCTGCTGCCAAGAGCAATTTCATGAAGATGCAGAAGGATTTCTGGGAGAAGCAGATGAAAAAGAACGACAAGAAATGGAAGAAACAAACCGCACACGGATTCCGTCCCAGGCTGGGAAACCGCATGATGTTCCCTCATGGATTTAAGTTCGAGCCCCAGGAGCAGACTGCTCAATTCATGGGAGGTGAGGAAGCCCTGAACAACTGGATTGAGGAAAACATCACCTACCCCATGTTGGCTGATGTCAACGACATCGAGGGTAAGGTAGTGGTCACCTTTGACGTGAATAGCGACGGCAGCATCAGCAATGTTCAGGTGAAGAATTCTGTCAACTCCATCCTCGACAGCGAGGTGGTGAGCAAGGTGGAGTCGATGCCCAAATGGATTCCCGCCAAGCAGAACGGCAGACCGGTGAAGATGAAGTACACCCTTCCCATCAGTTTCTCCACGCTCTCATAACAGACCCTCAACCAGCACAAAATCAACAATACACCAACACAGAACTCCGTTTTTTCTAACTTATATCAATATCTTTCGCATGAAGTGGGGAGGCCTTGGACAACAAGCCTCCCCACAATTTTTTCTCCCAGACTCTTTTTTCTATTTCTTCACAAACTTGCAGGAAGTCTGATGCCCCTGTGCATCAGTGATGCGGGCGATGTAGACTCCAGAGGGCAACTGTCCCATAGCCACTTCGGCATATCCACCACGGAGTATGGTTTCCATCCGGTCAACAGGTTGTCCGGCGAGGTTGTAGACATTCACGCTGACCTGCTCTGATGCCTGACTTCGGACAACCAACTTGCCAGCGGCATAGCGAGCGGACAAGTTCCCCACATTCTCAGCCAGGAGGTCGTAGACGCCATTCGTGCTGGGCTGTTCCACATCAACTTGATAACTGGTGGTGAGGTTGGTCTTGGCGATAGTGGGTATGTTCATCACAAAGACATTGTTGGTTCCGTCAGGATAACGCCCCACCGATTCATCCTCTTTAAGCGAAGGATAGACCAAACGGTCGGTCCACGACTCATCGGCAGCCGTCAGCAGCACCTCGCCACCTTCAGCATCAAGCTTGAAGGAAGCATGCAACTGTGAGACAGGGTCGAGTTTGTCGCACCAAATGATGAGGTAGCCATGAGGTGGAATCACCGTCGAGGCATTAGTCTCCCCCTTGGTGATTTGATATTTCTTCGGTTTACTGGCATCGTCAGAAAGATACATACCCTCTACATCGATGCCCTTGTCGGTGGTGTTGTAGAGTTCCACCCAGTCGTTGCGTTTGAAATACTCATTGACAAAGATGCCGTTGGCGGCACTTACCTCATTGATGCGAATGGGGTTGATGCCCTGAGCGGCACGCTCCTCCTTTGACAGCGGCGAGAAGCAAGCCACCAAATTGATGCTGACCTCATTGGGCAGGTCGAAAACGGCATCCGTAGAGAGGTAACTGCCGTCGGCAACATCCACCGACGTCAGCAATTGGGCAGTCCAATAAAGGTCTGACGAGGTGGCACTATTGTTGTGCACTTCAACAGCGATAACATTGTCACCACTTTGGAAAGGCGAGGCAGGCAGGGTGATTGAGCCCTTGAGCGGCACATCCTCCGCGTATGAACTGGAGAAAGTGTTGAAATTGACCGTTCCTGTAGGCATGTTCACACGTCCGGCTTCCCTGCCGTTGACATAGATGATGAAACCATCGTCCACCTGATAGTCGAGAATGAAGAGGTCGTCGCTCTTGGGAGTGTTCTTCAGTCTGACCACCTTGCGGAAATAGGTGGTGGGGTTCTTCTGGTTGGCATCGCTGCCGTAACTTACAGTGGTTTTCACTCCCGTCATCTTATAACCCAGAGGAGCTGCACCCGATGCCCATGAACTGTCGTCAAAAGTGGTGGAACGCCAGGCTGTACCGCTCAGCGCGCCCTTGTCATAATACTTCCAAGTGCTGTCATACCCCACCAGTTGGTTGGTGGCGGATGCACTGCGCCGCCATCCCTCAAAGGCAAAGCCTGCGGGAGCCTTTGCCTCCAGTTTGATGGGTTGGAAGAGCGAGCCATTGAATTCAGCGTATGGTACCTCAAGACCGTTGACATAGAGGTGAGCTCCCTTTGTGTCTGTGCCAAGCACCACATTCCGCTTCCTCACGCTCGAGAGTTTCATCCTGTCGAACTTATGCATGCAGTTCACCATCGACTCATTGAGGGTATTAAGTTTGCTGATGATGAGGTTGGCAGACGTATCAGGATTTCTCCATCCATCCAATTGCATCATGGGGCGGACGAAATCAGCCAATTCGTTGACAATGGCAGTGCCTTTCTCCTTATCAAACACACTGCCTCCGATGAGACAGTAGGTATCGATGAACTGTTTGCGGAACTCATCGTTCCTGAGCAAATTGAGGAAGAAGGTGACTAATTTGATTTCCTCATACCGCGACTCATTCAAGTCGTAGATGTAGTTGAAGGTATGCCACTGGTCATCAGCAAAAGCTTGGAACGGATTGCTGTTCTTGAATGCAAAGTCCAAGTCGAAAAGCACAAAGCGGTAGCGTCCGTCGTTCTGGTCTCTGAAACCCTTGATATTGTTGTGCGGCCAGTCGCTTGAACCGAGGAAGAGTTCGATAGCCATGTAGTTGATGAACTCATCGATGTCGAGGATTCGCTTGAGTTCCTCGTAGGCGTTCATGTCGGGAGCCTCCTCACCAAGTTCATAGATGCGGTCAAGAGTCTCGCTGCTTCCCACCATCATGACGACATTGGAGTCGGCATCCATCTCAAACATATCGATGAAATCATCGTCATAACCGTAGTTAGCAGACACGAATTTCTTGTTGTTGGGCTCACGCATGTTGAGCACGCCTCTCAGTTCACCGTTGACATACTCCATGACTGGCACATACGACTGCAGGTCGATATTGATGCCCGACCGCTGCACAATGGTCTGGAGGGCGGGGTCGAGGAAGCGGCTTCCGTTGTTCTCCCAAACGTCATTGCCGCCATTGCGCAACAGGATGACTTGGTTTCTCAGATAGGGCTTCTGGGGGAAGAACTGGTAGTCGAGGTGGTTTTGCCCGTCAAATTCCTTGCCTGCTTTCAGTTTGAATGACCTGGGGTTGGCAGAACGTGTCCATCCTCCCGACACGGAGATTTCCACATCCTGGTTAATGGTCATCACACCCTCTGGAGTGATGAAGGAGAAGTTAACAGGTCGCTCCCAGTCCATGTTCCAGTTGGCTGGGGTCTCCTGTCCATTGCCAGTCTTTCCGTTGTTGCCCTTGGTATCAATACCCCATTGCGGATCGGTGAAATACCGCTTATCACCCACGATGGAGACAACGGGTATGGTATATTGGTTGGAGGTTTTGATGTAGGAGCGGGTGACAGGCACACTGGGCAGCCATCCCTCCTTGACGAGCCGGAAACAGTAGTTGGTGGTGTTGCTGATGGTGAACCTGCCGTCCTTACTGATTTGGCTCTCCTGTTTGGCACTGCCATTGAACAACTCCCAAGAGATGTCATCGAAATAGAAGTTGTTCTCCATCCTCTGTTCGTTGAGGTTGAAAGCGATGGTCTGCATGCTCCCATTGAATCCAGACTGTTCTGTTGTCACTGTTCCCTCATAGACGATTTCCCTCCACTCCGTTGTGATGTCATAGCCATTGTCCATCACCTGCCAAGTGATGTAATTGCTTGGTGTGGAGTGCGCCTGCACGGAGACATGGGATTTCTTGTCAGCACGCACCTTTATCTTGAACCGATATTGCTCACCGGCCTCCCACACATGGTCGGGTGTATAAACAAAGAACTGCGTGTCCCAATCCTGAGAGGGATTAGCTATGGCATGAACTTTTACACCTCGTGTGCCGTTGTAGCCCACACCATCGAGGATATGGGTATCCAACTCTCCTCCGGACTCGCCATCCTTTCCTACCAGGCAGGTTACGTCATCTCCCTCACAATCGCCATTGACTATGAAATTGGTCCATTCGTTCTGGACATCAATCGCTTTAGGTGGTTTGGGCAGGCTTCCATCGGTGGTGTAGATAAGGGTTGCACCCTCTGGGATAGCGACATTCAACGACAAGGAGTTGGTGAATATCTTGCTGTCGGTGTCGACAACAGGCGGGGCAAGCCTCTTCGTGGCGAAAACCGACGTGGCATTGGTAGCTCCAGGAGTGGCATCGGCAGTCCATCCCCACTCTTCTGCCCCATCCTCCGTTCTCGCATAGGACGTGCGGCTCATCGCCTCCGGATACCGCAAACTGGTGATTAACTCTCCCTGAGCATCACTCAGGAAGATGGTTCCACCTTCACAGTCGAGTTTAAAGGGTGCCTGATTGGATTTGATATTGTTTGACCCAAGCCATATCACCTTGAACCCCTTGGCCGGCACAGTACCCATGTTCTTAGGCATCTGCCAAAGCGTCAGGTTGTCTTCCTGGTCGCTCAAATACATCCCGCCGAGGTCAATGGTTTGCTCCGTTGGGTTATACACCTCTATCCAACTGTCGAAATTGGTGGCGGGACTCATTGCCGTTCCCACATTTGAAGCCATCAGCTCGTTGATGACCAAAGCCACTTTTGCCAAAGTTGATAATATCATTTGCTGAAAGATTATTCAGTGAAAAAGGCTCAACAGACCGCGAGCCTTTGCATTTTTAGTTATTGAGTGCAAAATTACACTTTTTTGTCAAATGTTCTCCTTAATTATGTATCATAATGATATACGAAATGAAACATTTAACCATAGGATGTTTCCAAGCAACCCGAAAAAATAGTCATCCAAATCATTTTTTCTATCACGAAAAAAGGTTCATTGAAGAATCTTTGTAAAAATGTTGTCATTATGGATTTTTTGATTATTTTTGTAGGGCAATCTGACTTTGCAAACACCTGCAAACCAATGAGGTACATGTTAAAAAAACACTCTATAAACATATAAAGCTTATGAATACTAAGAAATTATTACGGAAACTGTTGCTGACGTTTATTTTACTCGTAGCATTCATCATTGTCGCCGGCTTGGGAATATGGCTCATCGACGGGCGTTCACCACAGGCCTTCGTCGTTGCCCATTTGTTCCATCAGTCGACCATGGAAGACTACGAGAAGGGCAAGGGTGACATGACAGACAAGAGCACGGTGGCGATTCCCGAGGGTGTGGAGTTTACTCGTGAAGTGAAACAATTCAGAATAGGTGGCATGCAGGTGTTTGAGGTCGCTGCAGAAGACAGCTCCAAACCCATCGTTCTCTATATCCACGGAGGAGCCTATTACCTCAACTTCTCTTCTCGGCATTGGAAGGCCATGGCCGGGTGGGCAGAGACCACAGGCTGTGGCATCGTGGCACCCAACTATCCACTGCTCTACCGCTATACCGTCAAGGATGCCTTTCCGTTGATGCTTCAGTTATACCGGCAACTGCAGGAGCGTTATTCAGCCAAGCGCATCATCGTCATGGGGGATTCTGCTGGCGGTGGCTTCAGCCTTGCCTTGGCTCAGGAACTACAGAAAACAGACTCCATGGACCTGCCCAGTCGGTTGGTTCTTATCTCACCCTGGGTGGACGTCACAGGTGGCGATGATGCGCTGCAGGAGTATGACACCTTCCTCAACAATGAGGTGCTGAGGCACGTAGGGGCTAACTGGGCAGGCGACATTGACGCTCGTGACCCTATAGTATCACCTCTCTACGGGGATATGCAGGGGTTGCCGCCCACTGATCTCTTTACAGGCACATGGGAAGTATTCTATACAGATATTGTCAAGACCTGTGAAAAGATGAAGTCGGCAGGTGTGGACGTCCGCTTGCATGTGAAAGAGAAGATGGGGCACGTCTATCCGCTTTGGCCATGTCCGGAAGGGAAGGAAGCCCGCAAGGAGATTGCGAATATCATCAATAACGGATAAAGAAAGTAATGAATCATTATTGAGAAGCTCTTTTTTCTTCATCATTTTAGTATAATCTCAAAAGAAATACGTATCTTTACAACCTTCTTGCAAGAGGTTGTGAAATAAAGCTAAAAACAAACTACTAATAATGATGAAACGTCTGCTTCTTACGATTCTGTGTGGTTGCCTGCTGATTATGGCTCAGGCTGTCCAGGGCATGGGGTCAGATATGACTATGCCAAAAATCCTCAATGATGTGATCGCTGATGAACACGTCACCATTACCTTTCCGTTCGACCAGGGTACGGAAGGACAAACCGCTGTGTTCGGACTGGCCAATAATGCCGACTCCTATTTCAAGACAAGCTATTCCACCCATGGCGATGGCCTCACCATCACTGGTGTCTCGATGTCACAGACCCAGTTTCAACCTGTGATATCGAACGAGGGCAGTGCCAACGAAGGCAATGCCGTGGACTTCTTGTTCATTCCGAAAAACGGACTGCGGTTCACTCCGGTCAAGGTGTCCTTCGTCACTACACGCTTTGGTACCGACGGCGGCAAGATTGATGCCTCGTGGGTGGGCAGCGACGGCCAGATCATCAGTCTGGCCAAAGCCATCATCCCTGCGCGAAACAACGCAACTCCCAACAAGACTGAATGGTCACAGGAACTCTCTGGAATAACAGCCAGCGATGGTCAATGCGGGCTGAGGCTCAACCTCTATTCGCTGGGCAACACCAAACAGGTAGGATTTGGAAATATAGTCATCGAGGGTATAGTGGAGGGAACAATCCAAGATGTGACTCAATGCCGACTCGTTGTGGAGGTGCCTGAAGAGGCGGGAAAAGTGACCATCACCCCCAATGCCGACACCTTTGATGAGGGCGACCAAGTGACCGTTTCGACTACTGAGAATTTTGGTTATCATTTCAAGGCCTGGACCAGCCCTAATGGAAATGTGGTTTCTACAGCAAATCCCTATACATTCACCATCACGACCGATACGGAGTTGATAGGGACGTTCGAACACGTCAACACCTACCAACTCGACCTGACCCTCACTGATGGGGCACAGACGAACCTCGTCAGCGTGGAGCCTGCCGGAACCTTCATTGACGGGAAGCGCATGTATGAGGAAGGCTCAGATGTGAGACTAACGGCACATAACAACAAAATCCTCACTTTCATAGGATGGGACGACCAATCGACCGACCCTGTGCGCATTGTAAGGATGGACGAGAACAGACAACTGACAGCCAATTTCTCTGCCGTTGACTATATCGTGGGATGGGATTTCTACTTCGACCAACCCAATCAAGAGCGGGCTGCTGACTATAAGAGCGACACAGAGAATGCAGGCATTCTCTCGCTCCATAATGCCGAGGGACAGACCTCAAGTTGGCTGACAAGAGGCATCAACAACGGTGCGGAGAATGGACGTTGGGCTGCCAGGATATGGAAACCCCGTAGCCAAAACCTCTATTTTGAGATTTCTTTCTCTGCCAAAGGCTACTCTAACCTGAAGGTAGCTAGTGCCCTAGGCGTGGGATACAACACTTATTCGGTAAATAACGTGGAGTATTCCATCGACGGAAAGGATTACACGCGGATAGGTACGTTCAATCTTACTGGAAACGGATGGTTCGACAACGAGTTCCAACTGCCAACAGAAGCCGACGACAAAGACCGGGTCTATATCCGATGGATGCCAGACCGCACGTCTCCCCTCATAGGAAATGACACCGACTACGACGGACTGGCCATCACCGATATCTTTGTCACTGCCGACGCAAGCGCCCTGGCAGACGAGACGGCCACACTCGTAAGCAGCAATCCCTCCTTTGGAGCCACAGGCGTGTCGGCCAACGGAAGCATCATCCTTACCTTCGACAAGAAAATCGTGGCTGGAGAGGGAATGGCAAAGCTCAATGGTGAGGAACTCTCGCCCATCATCAGCGGAAAGACCGCAATCTTCACCTATTCAGGACTCCAATACGCCACTGCCTACGACTTCGTGATGCCCGAAGGGGTGCTCATCAGCCGTAGCGGACGGCCTGTGGCAACCACTACCATATCATTCACCACTATGGAGCGCAGCCAGCCTGCTCCACGGCTGTATGACGCCGTGGTGGCAAAGGATGGGTCGGGCGATTATACCACCATACAGGAGGCCATCGATGCCGCACCGGCAGGAAGGGGCACCCCATGGCTTATCTTCATCAAGAATGGGCGGTATGAAGAACATGTCGACATTCCAGCAAGGAAACCTTATCTCCACCTCATTGGACAGGACCGCGACAAGACTGTCATCTGCGACAGCCGCCTCAGCGGTGGCGACAATGTTGTGCATGTGAGCGTGGGGGCAACCGTGGTGGTGAATGCCAACAATACGTTCATCGAGAACCTCACCATGGAGAATACTTGGGGACATGAGAAACAGGCTGGGCCACAAGCCTTGGCCCTCAATACCATCGGCGACCGCATCACGATGAACCATGTGCGCCTGTTGTCTTACCAAGACACGTGGATTACCGCGTCTGCCTCCAACAACCGCCATTATATCCGCCACTCGCTCATCGAGGGAGCTGTCGACTTCATATACAACTCCGGCAACGTTTTCCTCGATGGCGACACACTCGAGATCAACCGGCCATCAGGTGGATATATCGTCGCGCCTTCGCATGCTGCCGACGTGAAATGGGGCTATGTGTTCCAAAACTGTGTCATCCGCCCTTTGAAGGGTATGAACGTCACCGACGTGTGGCTGGGCAGGCCTTGGAAAAACAGTCCTAAGACGGTTTATATCAACACGCAGACTTTCATCAATATTCCAGCAAAGGGATGGTATGAGACCATGGGAGGATTGCCCGTGCTTTGGGCCGACTACAACACAGTGGATGCCGACGGAAATCCTGTTGACCTCAGTCAGCGACGCAACACCTACTATTATGTCAACGACAATGGTGAACGTATTTATGGCACTGCCAAAAATTATCTCACTGACGAGGAAGCTGCCCAATATTCCATCAAGAACGTGGTAGGAGGCAGTGACTCCTGGCAACCCGACCTGATGTGTGAGGCTTGCGAGGCACCGCAACCAGAGCAGAAAGATGGTATCGTTTCATGGCAGCCTGTTCCTTTCGCCATCTGCTATGTAGTTACCTGTAATGACGAGGTGGTGGGCATCACCACGCAGACTTCCTATCCCATGACGACGGAGGGCACCTATCAGGTGCAAGCCGTCAACGAATATGGCGGACTAAGTCTGAAAGCCAAAGCCGATGTTGGTACTAGGGTGGACAACAACATGCTGCATATGCCTACCCCGGCTTCTGCCATTTATGGCGCCGATGGCACAAGCCGTTCCCAACTGGCTCCCGGTCTCAACATCGTTCGCCAGCAGAATGGGGCTGTGAAGAAAGTTTTTAGGAAATAAAAAAAAGGTGAGATTAACCTTGCGGATAATAATATTGCTCGTCCGATACATCCTCAAAAAAGGCATTTCGGACGAGCAATTAATGAGTTTGTGACTCTTTATACCTCGAAGTCGAGGCAGGAGCGCTGCACGGTATAGGGCCTCACCTTGCCGTTGGCGACAGCCACATGGTCTGGATGAACGGCATAGCCTTTGAGGGCCTCTGCCGACTCGAGGGTACTGTCGAGCATGACGTCGGCATTCGATGAGGCGAGACGCCCGTCGATATGTACCTTAACATCGATCAGACCAGGAACTTTACCTACAAGACCTTCCAATCCAGCCTTGATTTCTTTCTTCACTTTGATTTTCTCTTCTTCGGACAGTTCAGGATTGAGTGTCCACAGGATGATGTGCTTAACCATATTTATTGGAGTTTAGAAGTTTGTCTTTTTTTGGAGTTTGAGAGTTTGGAGATTGGGATTTTAGACGTATGACTTTATTGGGGTTTTGAACAAACTGAATTGACCAGTTTTTCCAGCTGCAGGATGTGGCTGATAGGCGTTGCCCATGAGGTGGCAAAACGTGTGACAATTCTTCCGTCGGGCAGAGGTTCCCATATTTCGAAAGCAACTTTCTTCTTGAGCGTTTCCATCTGTTCTTTAGTAAGAATGGGGAACTGCTGATTGGTGGGTGAGTCGAGGAAAAACGGAATGTCGTTTTGCGAGAACACCTTTTTCAATTGTATAGCCATATCGATGGCATTGCGGCTGATGCGCAGATAGAGGTTATCGGTAAAGAGCGTGTCAAACTGAATGCCCAAAAGGCGTCCTTTGGCGAGCAATGCCCCATGCTGCTTGATGATGGTAAAAAACTGTTCTGGCGCGTTTCCTTTCGGGAACACGACAGCCTCGCCGCACAGGGCGCCAACCTTGGTTCCACCGATATAGAACACGTCGCAAAGTTGTGCCA
>JAGCXX010000085.1 GCA_017961115.1 Prevotella sp.
AAGACCGTTTATTGTTTTGAATTGTTAAAAAACTATAATACCTTGCATTTTTAGGTACTATGTATTGCAAGGTATTATAGAATTGTCTATATTTGCATCGTCAAAAGGTTGGTGGCCACAACCGGATGGCAAAATGACCCCAAAAACTGAAGATATGAATATAGACAATGCGAAATCACAAATGAGAAAAGGAATGCTTGAATATAGTGTCCTTCTTCTCCTGCGCCGACAGCCTTGCTATGCCAATGACATTATCAAGCAACTGAAGGAAGCAGACCTGATAGTGGTGGAAGGAACCCTCTACCCCTTGCTTACCAGGCTAAAGAAAGACGGACTGCTCAGTTATGAGTGGAGAGAGTCGATACAAGGACCGCCACGGAAATACTACGCGCTGACCAACGATGGCACAGTGGCTCTCAAGGCAATGGACGACACATGGACATCACTTGTGCGAACCGTAGAAGTACTTAAGTTAGTTCATAGTTGATAATGCATGAAGCATAGTGATGAGGTGAATTTTTAAAATCAATCAAGCAACAATCAAACGTCATGAAAAAGAATATAACAGTCAACATTTTCGGCACCCTCTACCCTATTGACGAGGATGCCTACGAGCTCCTCCAGAAATACAATGAGAATATGAGGAGGTATTACAGCCGCATGGAAGACGGTGAGGAAATCGTCGACGATGTGGAACACCGTGTGGCCGAACTGCTTAGCGAACTGCAGTCGCAGGGTGTGATGGCCATCACCATCGACCATGTTAAGGACATCATCACCCGTATCGGCGACCCTCAGGAAATGGATGGCAGCGACATCTCAGACGGCAATGACACTGCTGATGACAACACCAATTATGAAAGCAACAGACAGACAAGCGGAGCAGCTGCCTCTGAAAACAGAGACGCCACAGGAGAGCGGACTCGCCAACAGGCAGCCGACATCCCTGATGGTGATATGACCCGTAAACTCTTCCGCGACCCAGAGGACAAGATTCTTGGTGGCGTGCTCTCGGGTCTCAGTCATTATTTCGGTATCAAGGAACCTATCGTGCTGCGTCTGGTGATGATTCTGCTGCTCATCATGTCGTTCTCTACCCTGACCATCCTCTATGTCATCGCATGGATTCTCATCCCCGAGGCCATCACTCCCGAAGACCGGCTGCGCATGTATGGCAAGCCGGTCTCGGCAAAGGCCATCAATGAGGAATTGATGCGGGGCATGAATGCCACCAGTGAGTTTGTGCGCAATCCTCATCACCAAGACACGGCACGTGGTTGTCTCTCAGCAGCAATCAAATTCGTGCTGTTCTGCATCGGTGGGTTCGTGGTCTTCATCTTAGGCATCATCCTGTTTGCCATGCTGATGACTATCTTCGGCATCTCTATCGCCGGTATTATAGGGGGAGCAGGCATCATCTCAGACATCGACCCTGAGTTCCAAGCCTTCATCATGGACTGTCCTAGATGGATTTCCATTACCACCGCCGTCTGCGCTCTCCTGGTAGTTGGCATCCCTCTTTTCGGATTGATTCGCGCCCTTTTGCACCGTAGCGGAGAGCCAGGTTCTTCGACATGGGTGAAACTCGCTTTGATTGCCCTTTGGATTTTGAGTCTCGCCACACTCATCGGAGTGGGTGTGAAATGGGGACGTACCTACGAAATCAAATTGGAAAAGATTTACAAGAAAAGAAACACGCACAACGGATTCTATATTCCGGGCAATGGATGGTCCACCCTCAAGCACCATGGCTGGACCGTTGAGAAACTGGATGGCACCAAGGACTATATCACGGACTATGGCACGATGCCCAACAACGAGAATGACGTGTATATATCACTGGAAGCCAAGGATGACCCCAGTCGGATGGCATACAACTTCTGCCAAAACCGACAGTTGCGACCGGGTGAATACCAAATCTCAGGATATGTGCGTGCTGACGGCGAGGGCAACTCTCTATATGTCATCACCAATGACGGCAAAGACACTCTCCGAGTAGCTGTTCCTCCCCATAGGAAAATCAGCAATGAAATCACCGAAGAGGAGGTGGTGAAGGACAGTAACGACACAAGTGATGAATGGACACATGTCACCTCGACATTCCAAGTTAACAAATTGGAGGACGTCAAGTATGGCATCACCAATGAGAGCAGGCTCAGCGACACTCCCTGGAACAGCCGCAAGATAGAAGTCGCCGAAGTGAAAATCAGCAGCAAATAGACACGTATCCATTTTTCATGGAATTGTTGGAAACCGATTAATCCACATTAGCCACAAGAAGTCATGATAACTATTATCACTTTTTTCATTACTATTTTTATGTCAATAGTCACCTTCTTTGGTGTCTGACTAATTTGTTCAACCCCAAAAATGCCACAGCCTTCATGCCATCGCATGGAGGTTGTGGCGTTAGATGCCCATGTCTTTTGTTTGTCTTGCTCCATTCATGTTATGGCATCACCGCTGTATCTAAACGAATGAAAAAGATAACCATTCGTCACAGAATCGTGCCGTATATCCCAAAAAAATGGCGCTGTTCACAATAATTCTTACCTTGCAACGTCAAATAAAAAACAAGAGGAATTAAAATTCTGTCAGAGCTGCGGAATGCCGCTCACCAACGATGTTTTTGGCACCGATGCCGACGGGAGCAAGAACGAAGATTTGGAATAGAAGAAATAAAAACTGAAAGACTATGTATAAGACCCGCAATCTGCCTAATACCCGAATCGATGTAGCCGATGCCCTGAGAGGCATCGCTGTGGCCGGAATCATCCTGTATCACTCCGTGGAGCACTTCAACATTTTCACCAAGGAGCCGATAACCCATGCGCTGGCGTGTGACCAGACTGTGGCCGATGTCCTGGCTTGGCTGCTTTCTGGCAAGATGTATGGTATCTTCGCCATGCTCTTTGGTCTGAGTTTCTTCATTATGAACGACAACCAGCAGCAGAAAGGAAAGAATTTCTCAGGGCGCTTTGCCTGGCGTATGTGCCTGCTGTTCCTCTTCGGCATCGTCAACGTGGCCTTTTATGATGGTGACATCCTGATGCTCTATGCCTGTTATGGCATGCTTCTCATTCCCATCAGTTATTTGCCGTCGAAGTGGGTATGGTGCATCATCATCTTGCTGGCCATCCAGCCCGTGGAGCTTTACTGTTTGTTAACGGGTTATGAGATTGACCATAACAGGTTCTATGAGGTTTTTGGCATCATCAACTCCGCTCACCAGTATGGTACGTTTTGGGAGAACACGCTCACCAACCTGCGATACGGGTTTGAGGTAAATCTGCGGTTCAATGTCTTCAGCGGACGACTGACGCAGTTGCTCTGCCTCTTCATTCTCGGCATGCAGTTTGGCCGGCAGAGGCTGTTCTACAACGAGGGGTATCATCTGAAGATATGGCACGGCATCCTCGTTTGTTCCGCCTTCATTGTCGTAGCGTTGAGTTTTGTGAATCTCGGCGAGCTGGAGTCATGGCTTAAGCCCATCTACAATTTAACCATCCTCTTGATGATAGTTTCGGCAATAGTTTCTGCCTGGTATGCTTTCGATGGCGTTCGCCGAATACTCCACCATCTCTGCATTTTTGGTCGCATGAGTCTTACCAACTATCTGCTCCAATCCGTTATCGGCTGCTTCATCTTCTGCGGCTATGGGCTTGCCTGTTATCATCGTTTAGGCATCACCTATGCAGTCCTTGTAGGTCTCTCGATGGTTATTTGCCAGTATCTGTTTGCCCGTTATTGGTTCGCCAGCCATCCTCGTGGACCGTTAGAAGGGCTATGGAGAAAACTGACATGGATTTCTTCAACAAAGCAAATAGGATAAATGGGGGGCTGGCACCTGGATTAGCTTGAAAAAAGTTTTTTCATCTTTTCACCCGCTTGTACCACAATTTGAACCAACTAATGATTAACTTTGCACTAAAATGTGCGAAGATTATGAATGAGAAGAAAGAACGTTTTATAGAGCTGCTGCGCTCCACTGAGAGGCAGGGCATGGAGAAGGTCATCGATTTTTTGGAGCAATCAGGGTTTTTCACCGCTCCGGCATCAACCGTCCATCACCTGAGCTATGAGTGTGGTTTGGTGGAACATTCGATGAATGTCTATGACATGGCTATGGCCTTGCGTGTGCCGATTGTTGCCATGAAGCCAGAGATGGAGGAGAAATTGCCAGAAAAAAGTATCATCATCGCTGCTCTTCTCCATGACACCTGCAAGGCCAATATCTACAAGAAAATCAAGAAATGGAACAAGAACAACCAAGGCCAGTGGGAACAGTATGACACTTATGTGACGGACTATTCCCAGATGCCTTTCGGCCATGGTGAGAAATCGGTGATCATGTTGCTGCGTTTGGGTCTGGAACTGACCCTTGACGAGACGGTGGCCATCCGGTGGCATATGGGCGCATGGGACCTGGCTTTTCAGAGTTTTGAGGCAAAGGGCAACATCCACGAGGCTGGCAACCGTTATCCGCTATTATCGCTCATCCAGGCGGCTGACAATTTGGCAACCCATATTTTGGAACAATAAGAAAAAACGATGATTGATGTTCCATCTTCGTCCGTTGACTTTGATGCTATATGGCGGTATCAAGATGAGGTGAGGACGGTGGTAAACGCCTGCCTTGGTGACTGCATCTGGGATTTGAATTACGATTCCATCCGTCAGTGTATAGAACTGGAGCTGGGACGGCATCTTAACGACGAGGAACAAGAAATGTTGTCGAGCCAGCTCACCCTTCCTGCCGATTATGACGGAGAGGGTGATAATGGGTCGATTTTCGTGATTTATCTTTAGTGATATTAATAATAAACAATAACTATCAATGACTGTAAGACAAAAAATCGTATTCCTCACAGGTGCAGGAATCAGCAAAGAGAGTGGAATTCCCACCTTTCGTGACACAAACGGTATGTGGAAGAAGTTTGATGCCAAGAAGCTGGCAAGTGTGGCTGGGTTTGAGGAAGACCCTCAGGCTGTGCTCGACTTCTACAATGCCAGGAGGAAGAATCTCCTGGAGGTGCAACCCAACTATGCTCACAAGATGTTGGCAGAGTTGGAGAAACTACACGACGTGACCATCATCACTCAGAACGTGGATGACTTGCATGAAAGGGCTGGCAGCACACGTGTCATCCACTTGCATGGTGAGTTGACTAAGGTAACTTCTTCACTCAACAGGCTCAATCCTGACTGCATCAAGGAATACCCCCTCGATGTGCCGATAAGAATGGGAGACAAAGCTGCGGATGGCTCACAACTCCGACCCTATATTGTCTGGTTCGGTGAATATCTCGGCCCTGAAGCAGAAGAAGCTGTGGAATTGGTCAGATATGCCGATATCTTCGTAGTCATCGGCACGTCTTTGGTTGTCTATCCCGCAGCCGGTCTGGTCAACTACGCCCATCACGAAGTACCTAAATTCCTCGTCGATCCTGGGGATATGCAAGGCAGACTGCCCAAAGGATTCCAACACATACAGAAGACAGCGGTGGAAGGAATCGACATTCTCATGGATGAAATAAGCAAATTGTAAATAATCTCTTGGTACACCTTTGTGTTCTCTTTCAGTGTCAATGACATATTCACGCACTTCCTTGATGTTTATTGAGCTTTCTTCTCACATTCTCCCACAATAATAAGTATAAAATCTATCCTGACAATAGTATCTAAGTTTTTTCAATTTTTCAGTTAATGGGACAGATTTTCGATAACAGTATGGATACACTACCGTTCCTGTTATGACAAAAAAGGAAATAAGTGGCAAATTATGCCCAAAATTTCTTATATTTGCAGTATCTACGAAAAACGGGGGAATTCATCCGACAAGAGCGAGAAAACTAATAAAACATCAAAAGGTATGAGACGACAAATACTTTGCCTATTGCTTGTCTGTACAAGTTTTAGTGTTGCGAATGGACAGCAAACACTGACTGTGGCACAAGACGGCAGCGGAGATTTCACCACCATACAGGCTGCCATCAATGCGGCACCGGTTGGCGAAAAGACAACCATACGCATTAATGAGGGCGTCTATGCTGAGCAAGTGGTGATAGGTTCGAAGACAGCGCTATCCGACAAGAAAATCAGCCTGATAGGTGAAGGTATCGACAAGACCATCATCACCTCCAAGGCGGGAATGGCCACGGGACTCCGATTCGACCAAACACCAGCGCTGAGTGTCTATGCAGAAGATTTCTATGCCGAGAACCTCACCCTGCGGAACACTGCTGGGCGTGACGGCGGTCAGGCACTTGCCCTCTATGTGGCTGGTGACCGACAGACATACTACCGCTGTCGCATAGCAGGCTATCAGGATACCCACCGATCAAAGAAACACACACGCAGCTATTACAAAGACTGCATCATAGAGGGTGCCGTAGACTACATCTATGCAGGCGGCACCTGCTGGTTCGACCACTGCACACTGCACTGTGTGGGCGCAGGCTATATCACTGCACCCGAGGATATCGAGCCTTACATCATCTCATCGACCGGCAAGCACATCCAGCTCGGTTTCATCTTCTCCAATTGCACCGTGACCAAAGAGGCGGATGTGGATGAAGGCAGCATCTACTTAGGACGCTGCTGGGCACCCAGCAAGTGCGGCAGTCTCTTCCTGAATTGCGACCTAGGAAATGCCATTCATCCAGCGGGATGGGCAAAGATGGGAGGCAACACGGGAAAGGACTCATTTTTCGGCGAATACAAAAGTACCGGTGATGACGGAAAGCCCGTTAATGTGACAAAACGCATCAGTTGGAGCCAGCAGTTGGACCATGACGACTATGAGCTTGTGAATAGCTGGGAAAAAGTGGACAATCGCTTTTGCACGATCAGAGGCACCAAGCCTTTCAATCCTGAGGAAGTCATCGCCAGCCATCACCAGACCACAGCCGATGACTACGCCCCTCTTGAGACCCGACTGCTCGCATTCCCCACCGCCCGCGGGTTCGGCAAGTACACACGAGGCGGACGTGGCGGGAAAGTGGTGGAAGTGACCAATCTGGAAGACAGCGGCGAGGGCTCCTTCCGTTGGGCTTTGCAACAAGGCAACGAGAATGCCACCATCGTGTTCAGGGTGAGCGGCATCATCGAATTGAAAAGCGATATCCGCGCCAAACTGAAGAACGTGACCATCGCGGGACAGACTGCCCCTGGGACAGGCATTCTCTATAGAGGAGCCAAGCTCAACCTTGGCGGGTCGAGCAACCTCATCATCCGCAACATACGAGGTCGTATCGGCATGTATGGTGAGGATTTCCGCCAAGGCGGCAGTATCGGCATCGAGAATGCCGACAACCTCATCATAGACCACTGCTGTTTCGGATGGAGTGCCGAAGAGAACATGACCATCTACGACAACCACTTCACCACCGTTCAGTGGTGTATGGTGCATGAGGGCCTATACAACGCCAACCACCATAAAGGCGCGCGTGGGTATGGTTCGCAATGGGGCGGTTCACCCGCCACTTTCCATCACAACCTGCTGGCCCACAACATGAGCCGCTCCACCCGTATCAACGGAGCGAGCAACAATGCGCGCGACCGCAACGTGTTTTTGGAGTATTACAACAATGTGAACTACAACTGGGGCCGTCCGGGCGCCTGCTACGGAGGTGAGAACGAAGCCGGTCCTGAGAGTTCTCATGAGTGCAACTTTGTGGGCAACTACTACAAGCCCGGTCCCGGTTCACCCATGACGGGCAACGTGTTCATCAACATCACCAACAACAGGAACAGGAAAACCTCGACAGGCCCATCCAGATGGTTTATCTGCGGCAATGTAATGGAGGGAGACACCATTGGGACGAAAGACAACTGGCAGGCAGTGAAGAACAGCACATCCTATACATTGGACTCTTTGCGGAGCGACACTCTTATCACAAGACAGGAAAAGTATTACTGGCCGAGAGGCAATCAATATGACTATGCCGACTATCAGACACCCACGGAAAGCGCCGAGGATGCATTTGAGCATGCGCTCAAAAATGTGGGCACCATCAACCGTGACGAGGTGGAAAAGCGCATCATCAGAGAGGTGGCCCAAGGCGAGGCATATTACCAAGGCAGCTCAAAACAAGGAGCGGGATTCATAGACACACCACTCGACACGGAAGGCTGGGTGGAATATGAGAAAGCTGAAGCCCCTGCCGACGAAGACCATGACGGCATGGCCGACGAATGGGAGAGAGCCAACGGATTAGACCCAGAAAACCCCGATGACGGCCGGCTGGTGATTTCGCGCGAGGGGTACACCGCCCTGGAAGTCTATCTCAACAGTCTGATGGGAGAGATTATCCCCATTGAGTACAAAGACATCAAAGCTAAGCCGTAAGAAAGAGACGCAGAGCCATGTCTACATTTACCAACATCCTTATCATCATAGCCATCAAGCGGCTTTGCGGCCATGCTGACACTGACAGCAACGGCAATGGCAGAGGCATTCAGCAGCCACATGGTGCTGCAGAGAGAGAAACCCGTGAGTGTCTGGGTCACAGACCATGAACCCCATCGCCTGAAAAGGGAATTCGGGCCCCTGCTCGACGCGGTCAACGAACTCTATGACAGTCCGTTCATCTCCAACGAATACCTCGACGGACTGGGTCTGGGAGACTTCCTGGAGGAAAGGAAGCTGGTCAACCTCCGCCAATACTTCAACAATTCTCACCAAAAATAACAGCCATGACACAAGACGAAAACCAACTCATCCCCCAGAAAGCCCACCGCATCATCTGCTTCAAGGTGGGAAAGGTCAAGAGAGAAAACCTATATGAGATGACCCGCAAATACTGGAAGGTCAACGTCCGGCGGGCATCCCTGGCCACCCATGCTCTGGCCATCGTTGACGGCATCGTACAGACAGTATATCTTCCCTACAGGTGGTATCCGACAGAAGACACCGATAGTCTTGGTAGGTATGAGTTCGACGGCGAGGAAGACAGCGAGTCTGAATACATCGGCAAGAGCGTCGCCCACTTGTACGGGAAAAGCCAGAACCCGATCAAATACATCAACATGTGACACAAAAACTTTTATAGATATTCAACTAAAACAACATACTATTGAATACCGCCTATTGGGAAATACAGGACTACGCGTCAGCGCCATCGCTCAGGGTTCAACATCTAACGCATATAGAAAAATGATTTTCGACAAAAACGAGGAAATGACCAGAGAATCGATAAGCAACCTGGATTCGCTGTGGAATAATGTCAAGACATATAGGAGCAGCGAGACATACAAAAAAATCATGGAGGCATGCGCGAGATTCAAACATCTCGCGCCCTACAATGCATTGCTGGTTGAAGTCCAAAAACCAGGGGCAATGTATGTGCTTTCAGCAAAAGACTGGTATCGGGGCTATCAAAGGAAAATTAAACCTAATGCTAGGCCGCTGATCATCCTGGTTCCTTTCGGCCCGGTGGAGTATGTGTTTGACATTGCTGACACGTATCCAGGAGCACCTGCACTTTTCCATGATTCCGATGATGATATCCTCGAAAAGATAGCGGCTCCGTACAAAACTAAAAAAGATGTATCAGACAAACTTCTTGCCGATATCATCGACCAACTCAAATACCACGGCATTGCCGTGGAGAACAATTTCATTGCAGGTCCCGATTTCGGCGCTCAGATAGAATTGCTCTTGGATGACTCTCACATCATCAACTTCATTCGTAGAAATGACATATTAAAATGGAGGGCTGAATACTTGTTGAGCGTGAATAGCAATGCAAAAAATGGAGAGAGGTTCGCAAGCATCTGCCATGAACTGGGACACCTGTTTTGCCATCACCTGCCAAGTCCTAAAGAATGGAAGCCGTGGAATAGACGAAACATAATACATGCTGCCAAAGAATTCGAAGCTGAGTCTGTCTCATGGCTGGTCTGCGAAAGACTGGGCATCGGTAACCCTTCGGAAGCTTATCTAAGCAATTACCTTACCAAAAACCAGACTATCCCCGATGAGACCAGTATCGAAAGAATCCTATCGGCCACAAAAGAGATTCTTGAATTGTGTGAACCCCCAAAAATAACCCCCAAAAAGGGCCTCCTCTACAAGAGGTGCGAGAGATTCAAACAAACATGGTAGCAATTCTGGACTTACCAAAACAGAACCCGCACGTTCCACTCACCACTTTTATCTCAATAATTACCCCACACCCGACCCATTCTAATACCGCCATGCAACAATGAAACAACGAGAAAGCAAAGTCAATAACGACATTACGCTATTTTATTACCTCGAAAGCATTATTTGGAGTATCACCGCCACTTAAACGCTTAGTTTATATACAACGAAAATACTATATTTTATGTCAAAAAACAACAACATCTTCGATGGCGATAGCTACAAAGCAATTTTTGCACGGTCAATTTACAAATTCATTTTAAGTCGTAAATGGACTACCGCTGCAGATATCATGGCTGATGTAAACAACCGGTCATCTGCAAGAGAATTAGAATACAGCGTTTCTGATTATGATGGATATGGGGAATTAAAAAAAGCATTTGGTGATATCCGCAAGGCCATCAAAGA
>JAGCXX010000086.1 GCA_017961115.1 Prevotella sp.
CATTCCTGACCGTTGAGTCCATCAATGGCGTTGGCGAAGCCCTCTTTCATGTTGGCGCCCAGCTCTCCCCAGATGGCTGCGGAGGCATCGACAGCCTGCGAGCGCAGGTTGTTGACGATGAGGTCGCTCTCAAACACGTCCACATACTGTGCGGTTGTCTCGGGGTTCTCAGACATCGGGGTAGCGTCGATGTACATGACTGTACCCGGCATGAACAATGCATCTTCAGGGTCAGCATCGGGTTTGGCGGTGGTCACGTCAGAGACGTTCACCACGCCCTGCGTCATTTTGGAGTCCATGTAGTAACCCAAATTGACAACGCGGTAGTAGCCGTTGACCTGGGCAAAAGCTCCCACGCTCATTGCAGAAGCAACAAGCGTCATTAACAGACCTTTCGTAAATTTTCTCATAATGAATAAATATTTAAGTTTAATAAAAATAATTCCTCATTCTCAAGAGGTGATTGCATGATTAGTTCCGTGGTGCTTTAAATGGTGAATTAAAAAATTCCCATAGCTTTTTAGTCTCAAAACAGGATTTTACTTCATTTGTACAAATAACTCGCTGCAAATTTATAAACTCTTTTGAAATTGACAAAGAAAAATCATGTTTTTATTTCTTAATAAATGTAAAATTATGGCTGTTGCGATAAATTTTATGTTTTAGGGGGAACTTATAACTTATTATCTCAATCATAAACTTTCCCTGAAGAAATCGAGTGCCTCCTCGATGTCTCGGGTGGTAGCAGTTTGGTTGATGCGGATGTCGCCGACATCGCCCAGGAGTGTGAAATTGATGATGCCCGCTCGGTTTTTCTTGTCGTGCGTCATCAATTCGAGTAGGGTGGGGTAGTCGTCGCAGGTGATGGGCAGTGTGCCGTAGTGTTGGTGGATGTAGGCGACTGTTGCCCTCATTTTGTCAGTGGGGAATCCCGTCAGTACACTGCTTAAATAGAGTTCGCTCACCAGTCCGTATGCCACGGCGAATCCGTGAAGGATGGGCTGCTCGCGCCTCAGTGCCCACGACTCGAAGGCGTGTCCGATGGTGTGCCCCAAGTTGAGTGCCTTGCGGATGCCGTTCTCAAGCGGGTCGTCGGTGACGATGCGCTCCTTGACTGCCACCGACTGACCCACCATTTGCTGTAGGCGTGCGAGGTCGGGGCGGAGGATGTCGAAGTTGAGCAGCGATGCCCAGGTGTCGTCATCGGAGATGAGCCCATGTTTCAGCATCTCGGCATATCCGGAGCGGAGGTTGTCGGAGTCGAGCGTGCTGAGGAATGGAGTGTGTATGATAACGCACTCGGAGTCGGCGAATGCACCCACCTCGTTTTTCAGTCCGCGGAAGTTGATGCCCGTCTTCCCACCCACAGAGGCATCGACCATGGCGAGCAGGGTGGTGGGGATGTTGATGTAGTTGATGCCGCGCTTGAAGGTGGCGGCAGCAAACCCACCGAGGTCGGTCACCATCCCTCCGCCGAGGCAGATGAGGCAGGAGTGACGTGTGGCACCATTGTCGCCCAACTCGCCCCACACCTGTGTCAGGGTGTCGATGTTCTTGTTGGCATCGGTGGCAGGGATGGTGATGAGGTGGGCGTCGCGTAGTCCGGGATGTCCGCTGAGCAGCGGCCAACAGAGTTGGTGGGTGTTGGTGTCAGTGAGCACGAAAGTTTTGTCGTGGCTGCATTCCGTCAGCGCGATGGCCAGGTCTTTGTGGAGGGACTGTGACAGGATGACTCGGGGCATGATTCTTTTTACCTTATTATATAAATATACGTCAGAAAGACATCGCAAAGTTACAACTTCATTGTTGAATAAGGAAATAATTTATGATTTTTTTCATTCATCGCCTTAAACCTTACGGACTCTCATACGTCAAACAATCAACTAAACGACGGCAAGGGATGCCGATATCCTATTCATTACGCATTTATAATCATTCGCATTTATAATAATCAAAGATGAGACATTTTTTTACTTGCTTATGTTTATGGCTTGCTTTTTCTGCCACAACATACGCGCAGCAGGGAATTAAAGGAAGAATTGTTGACAAGCAGTCGAAAGAAGGCATCATGCAGGCTACACTGCAGTTGCTCCGCCCCGACAGCACTTTTGTCACAGGTGTGCTCTCAGATGATGAGGGCTATTTCACCATGCCGGTGGACAGTGCCGGCACGTATATCCTCAAGGTCACAAGCGTGGGATATACGACAGTAGCCAAACGTATCTCACTGGCAGTGGGCATCGAGGCCGACCTCGGCAATGTGGACATGAGTGGCGATGCCATTCTCCTAAAGGGTGTCACGGCCACCGGTATGGCATCCAAGGTGGTGGTCAAGGAAGACACCTTTGTCTACAACTCCGCTGCCTACCGTGTCCCGGAAGGTTCTGTGGTGGAGGAATTGGTGAGAAAACTCCCTGGCGCTCAGGTGGATGACGATGGCAAGATTACCATCAACGGCAAGCAGGTAAAGAAAATCCTTGTCGATGGAAAGGAGTTTATGACCGGCGATACCCAGACTGCATTGAAGAATCTACCCACCTCGATTGTCGACCGCATCAAGGCTTACGATGAGAGGAGCGACCTGGCCCGCATCACCGGTATTGACGACGGTGAGGAACAGACCGTCCTTGACTTTGGTCTGAAGGCAGGTATGAACAAGGGTTTCTTCGGCAATGCCGACCTGGCCATCGGTACGCACGACCGCTATGCCGAGCGCGTGATGGCAGCTTTGTTCAAAGACAGCTATAGGATTATGTTCATGGGCAGTGCCAACAACACCAACGACATGGGCTTCCCCGGTGGCGGTGGTGGCCGACGCGGTGGTATGGGCGGCGGCATGGGAGGTATGGGCGGTGGCCTCAACTCCTCGAAGATGATTGGTCTTCAGTTCAACTATGATAACTCCAAATCATTGAAGGCAGATGCCAGCGTCAGGTGGAACCACAACAATGGCGATGTATATACCAAGCAGTCGTCGATGAACTATGTGGGTAAAACCAAGTCGTTCTCCAACAGCATCAACCAGAACTACACCCGCCGCAACTCATGGAACGGCCAGATGCGCTTGGAGTGGGAACCCGACTCGATGACCAACATCATGTTCCGTCCGAGCTTCACCGTATCCTCAAACGACGGCAATCAGTCCACTCATTCAGCCACCTTCAACGATGACCCCTACCTCTATGTCGTTGACCCGCTCTCAGAGCAAGGACTGAGGCAACTCGCCCAATATGGCCCCGACAGCACAAAGGTTATCGTCAACCAACAGAAGGACATCACAATCTCTTACGGCAAGCAGAACTCGCTCAACGGTATGTTGCAGTTCAACCGCAAGCTCAACAACCGCGGACGCAACGTCACACTCCGTGTCGACGGCAACTACAGCGACAACGACAACACGAGTCTTACCATTAACAATACGACGTACTACCAAGCCTTAGGTCTTGACTCGACCTATCAGACACAGAGAAACCGTTACAGCCTCACACCCTCGACCCGCAAAGGCTACTCGCTCCAGACTGCATATACCGAGCCCCTCAACAGGTATATGTTCCTGCAATTGAGTTACCGCTACAACTACAGTTACAATGAGAGCGACCGCGCCACCTATGATTTCAGCTATTTGGGAACTGCGTTCTCTGAGGGCATTACTCCTGAATACCGCACGTGGAGCCCGTTCCTCGACAGAGTGACAGACGGAATAGAGTCACATAAGGAGAAGGACCTGAGCCGCTATTCAGAGTACAACAACTATACCCATGACGTTCAGCTCACCTACCGCTGGATTCAGCCTAAGTTCCAACTCAATGCCGGATTCATGGTGCAGCCACAGCGCTCACATTACATCCAGGACTATCAGGGTGTTTCTGTCGATACCATCAGAAATGTGACCAATATGTCGCCGACCCTTGACTTCCGCTATCGTTTCAATCAGATGAGCAACCTGCGCGTGCAGTACCGCGGAACGAGTTCGCAGCCCAGCATGACCGACCTGCTCGACATCACGGATGACAGCAACCCGATGAACATCACCAAGGGTAACCCAGGCCTGAAACCTTCGTTCACCAACAGTTTCCAGCTCTTCTATAACACTTATATGCAGTCTCACCAGAGGTCTGTCATGACATTCGCCAACTTCAGCACCACGCGCAACAGCATCAGCAACTTGGTGACTTATAACGAGAAGACCGGTGGACGTGTCACCAAACCAGAGAATATCAATGGCAACTGGAATTTCAATGGTGCCTTCATGTTCAACACGGCGATAGACAGCGTAGGTATGTGGAACGTCAACACGTTCACCAACGTGGGCTATACCAACAATGTGAGTTATCTCTTTGACAACGATAAGAATGTCTCGGAGAAGAACTTCACCCGCACCACGACGTTGATGGAGCGCCTCTCATTCTCTTACCGCAACTCATGGCTGGAGGTGGAACCCAATGGAACGCTCAACTACACCCATGCCACCAACGAGTTGCAGAGCAGCAGCAACCGCAACACCTGGATGTTCTCCTATGGTGTCAACATCAACTACTATGCTCCTTGGGGCACCAGCTTCACCACGGGCATCAGCGAGAACTCCCGCAGAGGTTACAGCGATTCCTCGCTGAACACCAACGAACTGATTTGGAATGCGCAGGTCAGCCACGGCTTCCTTAAAGGAAATGCCCTGACCATCAGCCTGCAGTTCTATGATATCCTCAAACAGCAGAGCAACTTCTCCAATGTCGTTTCTGCCACGATGCGCAGCGATACGGAGTACAACGGTATCACCAGCTACGTCATGCTCCACGCCATCTACCGCTTCAATGTCTTTGGAGGCAGAGAAGCCCGTCAGATGGGTCCCGGCGGTATGTTCCCCGGTGGCATGCCTGGTGGCATGGGTCCTGGTGGTGGCCGTCCCGGCGGTGGCGGTCGTCCTGGTGGCGGTGGCTTCGGCGGTGGCCGTCCTGGCGGCGGTGGCTTCGGTGGTGGTGGCTTCGGCCGTCCCGGCGGTGGCTTCGGTGGCCCAGCCATGGTGATGTAGTTCTTGAATAAAGGATGAAGGATGAAAGATGAAGGATGAAGGTGATTAGTAATGCAATCAAACCTTCATCCTTCATCTTTCATCCCTCATCCTTTTTTTCATTCTTCATTCAACCAAGAATCAAGTTGTCGTCGGTCTTTCTTGGTGGGACGGCCTGTGCCGCGGGCACGGTCGACGAAGCCGCTGATGCGGGTCATTTCCAGTAGCTCATACTGCTGCGGGTCGGTGACGTTCTCGTAGATTTCAGGAATCAGTTTGGCACCCACACGGTTCTCAATGCACTTGAGGATGCGGTAGGAGTAGGTCACCGGCGGTTTCCGCACGTCGATGATTTCACCTGCTTTGACCATGCGTGAAGGCTTCACGTTCATCCCCCCGATGGTCACACGCCCGTTCTTGCAGGCGTCAGCGGCTATGGTGCGGGTCTTGAACACCCGTGCTGCCCAGAGCCATTTGTCTATCCTTGCCTCATTCTCCATCGTTCTGCTCTTTAGGTGGTTGTTGCTGTTGTGGTGGCGCCGGCTTGCGCTTGTTGTATTGGTTCATCGTGATGTTGACACCGGCAAGCACAAAACTCTTGATGATGTCAAGGGCCACCTCTATCTGCGGCTTCAGCACCTCCAGTTCATCGGGTTGGAAATCCCCCAACACATAGTCTACCTGAGCGCCCCGTGGGAAGTCGTTGCCGATGCCCACCCTGAGACGAGGGTATTGCTGGCCGATGAGTTGCTGGATGTGTCCCAGTCCGTTGTGTGTGCCTGCACTGCCGCTCGCCTTCAGCCTCAGTGTGCCAAGGGGCAGCGAGATGTCGTCGACGACCACGAGCATACGTGCCTCGTCGATGTTCTCCTTGTTGAGCCAGTAGCGCACGGCATTGCCGCTGAGGTTCATATAGGTGGTGGGCTTGAGGAGAAACAGTTTTCTTCCTCGCAGCGATGTCTCAGCCACATAACCATAGCGGCGGTCGTCGAAAACAATATTGGACGCCTTGGCAAAGGCGTCCAATACCATGTAACCTATGTTGTGGCGGGTTCCTGCATAGTCAATGCCGGGATTGCCCAGCCCCACGATCAGGTATTTGTCCATGACATCAGTCCTACTCGGCTGCAGCTTCCTCTGTCTCTGCCTCAGCAGCGGCGTTCTTGGATGCGGCACGTGTCATCTTGATGGAGCAGACCACCACTTCCTTGCTGGTGGCTAATTCAAGGCCCTCAAAACTGAGTTGGCCCACCTTGATGCTCTTGCCAATGGTGAGGTGGGTGACGTCGATGTCGAGTTGCTCAGGAATCTGCTGATAGGGAGCGGTCACCTCAATCTTGCGGATGGAGAGGTTCATACGGCCACCGTCGCGGATACCCTGTGCCAAACCGACGAGGTGCACGGGAACACCGATGGTCAGCGGCTTGTCCTCATTCACTTCAAGGAAGTCGATGTGGAGCACGGCATCGGTGGTGGGGTGGAACTGGAGCTCCTTCATCACTGCGGGATGGTGCTCGCCCTCGATGTCGAGGTTCACCACATACACGTGAGGAGTGTAAATTACTTTGCGGAGATCGGTGGCGAGGATGGCGATGCCCCTTGCGGCAGGCTTGCCGTTCTCATCCTTTTCCAGTCCGTAGAGGTTGCAGGGCACATAACCTTGCTTCCTCAGTTCCTTGGTTGCTTTCTTGCCAGTAGCTGTTCTGTTCTTGGCTTTTACGCTGATTTCTTTCATGATGCGTTTACTTTGTGTTACTCTAAATTAAGTGTTGAAAATGTTGCTTAATTCGCCATCACACGAAACTTTTTTATCGGGTGTGCTAAAAAAGCGGTGCAAAGGTACACTTTTTATTCGGAAAAAGGAAATGTAATACTGAAAAAAACAAAAAAAGCCTATATTTTATTTGGTTTTCTTGCAGATACCAATGAAAAGAGTTATTTTTGCATCACAGTATGAAACCTGTAAACAGGTAAAGTCTAATTTTTGGTTACACATGATCAACAGGGAATTAATCAGAATAAAGATAGTTCAGTTAACCTACGCATACTATCAAAACGGTGACAAGAATCTCAATCGCGCAGAGAACGGACTCCTCTACAGTCTGTCGATGGCTTATTCACTTTACAACTACTTGTTGTTGCTGATTGTGGCTATTTCCCGCGAGATGCGGCATAGGGTGGAAGTTGCCACCAACAGGGCGACTCGCGAGGGGACGGAGATACCGTCGGCGAAGTTTGCTGACAATCGCTTTGCACGCCAGTTGGAGTCGAACACGATGTTGCTCGATTTCGTCGATGAGCAGAAACTTACTTGGGACAATGACATTGAGTTTGTGCGCCGACTCTGCAATTTGGTTGAGCAGAGCCAGATCTATCAGGATTATATGGCTTCTGGAGAAGACTCCTACGATGAGGACCGAGAGGTGTGGCGCAAACTCTACAAGGCGATTATTCAGGAGAATGAAGACCTGGATGCCGTGCTTGAGGAGAAGAGCCTTTATTGGAACGACGACAAGGAAGTGGTCGACACCTTCGTGCTCAAGACCATCAAGCGCTTTGAGATGGAGGCTGGCAAAAAGCAGGAACTGCTCCCCGAGTATGACGACGAGGAGGACAAGGCGTTTGCCTGCAAGCTGTTTCGCTCCACCATCCTCAATGCCGACCAGTATCAGCGCTACATGAGTGATGCCTCACGCAACTGGGACTTCTCGCGTCTGGCGTATATGGACGTGGTCATCATGCAGATTGCCATTGCCGAGATGATGAACTTCCCCAACATCCCCATCAATGTTACCATCAATGAGTACGTTGACCTTGCCAAACTCTACAGCACGGGCAAGAGCGGCGGATATATCAATGGTATGCTCGACACCATCGCGCGGTATCTTATAGAGACAGGTGAGTTACTCAAACCCATCGAACCGCCCCGTCCGAGAAAATTTTAAATCCTTATTATAATTAATGACAATGAACACACTTATTTTGGCTGCCCAGGCGTCTGGCGGAAGTGCAGACGGCGGAGGACTCTCGATGTTGATCATGATGCTGGCTATCTTCGCCATCATGTGGTTTTTTATGATCAGACCTCAGCAGAAGAAGCAGAAAGAGATACGCAATTTCCAAAACTCGTTGGCGGAGGGCTCCAAGGTGGTCACCGGCGGCGGCGTCTATGGCACGGTGAAACGTATAGATTTCGAGAAGGGACGCGTGGAACTCGAGATTGCCCGCGGCGTGGTGATAGAGGTCGACAAGTCGAGCGTCTTTGCCGATCCGACGCATTGACCAATATTTAATAGATGAAGTTACCTTCCTCAGCCATACTCAGAAAATTCTTTCGTTGGATTAGAAGCAAGGATTTTCTGATTTTCTTGTTTTTCCTTATTGTCGCTGGCTTCTTTTGGGCAATGCTGGCGCTGAAGGATGTTGTCGAATACGAGGTGGCATTCCCCATCAATGTAATGAAGGTGCCTGAAAACGTAACGCTCAACTGCGAGAGTACGGACACAGTCATTGTCACAAAAGGCAAGGAATACAGCGTCATCGGCTACGACACCATGCGTGTCACCATCAGGGATAATGCTTACAATATCTTAGGTTACGTATTCAATAAGGTGCCCATTAATATCAACTACACCAAAGGCGACGAGGACAAAATCAGCGTGTCGTCGTCGGACTTGCTGAAGAAAGCCAAGTTGGACAAGTCGGTCGAGGTGGTTTCCATCAAGCCCGAACGGTTTGAGATATACTACAGTTATGGCGATTTCAAATACAAGCCAGTGGCTATCTATGGAAGTATTACAGCAGCCGACAAGTATTTCCTGGAGAGCACGAAAGTGGTGCCAGAGAGTGTGAGGGTCATAGGCACTCCCGCCCGTCTGGCCACTATTGATTCTGTCCGCACCACATATGTCCGTATCACCGATGTGACGGAAAAAGAGGAACGGAAGGTGGCGCTGCAACTGCATAAGGGTGTGACCTTAGGAGTGAAGGATGTGGTGGTGGTGGCAGCCGCCGACATCTTCGCAGATATGGAGTGCGAGGTGGAGATTGAGTCGATCAATGTGCCCGAAAACAAGTTGCTCCGCACCATTCCAGGTCGTGTAAAAGTCAAGTTTTCTGCACCGTCAAAGATGGGCAAGAACATCTCACCGCATGACTTCAAGGTGGTGGTTGACTATAATGAGGTCCGTAATGACAACAACAAGCAGTCCATCCGCTTGAACCTTATTCGCAAACCCAGCTTCGTTAAGAGTAATAACGTATTCCTGGAAGTAAAAGAGGTGGACTACAAAATCGAACAGCGATGAGCACGTCTGATGCTGGAAGGCCGTTGAGAATAGCGATAACGGGAGGCATCGGCAGTGGTAAATCGTATGTGTGCCACATCCTCGCTGAGAGGGGCATTGTGGTCTATGACTGTGATGCGGCCGCCAAACGACTGATGCGTGAGTCGGAGGACATACGCAACCAACTTACCTCACTGATAGGAGAGGACACTTACCGTGAAGGCCGTCTCAACAAGGCAGCGGTGGCACGTTTCCTCATGCAGTCGGAGGATAACACCCAAAAGGTCAATGCCATCGTCCATCCCGTCGTGGGACTTGATTTCGTCTTGTCGGGACTGTCGTGGATGGAGTGCGCCATTCTCTTCGAGAGCGGTTTCGACAGGTATGTCGACCGTGTAGTCTGTGTCACTGCTCCTGAGGAAGTGCGTTTGGCGCGTGTCATTCGACGCGATGGCATCACCCGAGATGCTGCCAGCGCCTGGATGAAAAAGCAGATGCCGCAGTATGAGGTGCTCGCACGCAGCGACTATGAGATTGTCAACGATGGCGTGTGCGACGTGGCGGAGCAGGTAGACCTCATCCTTAGGAGATTGAAGATTAATAGTTAAAGATTATAGTAAAGAAATATTTAATCATTTAGAATATTCAAAAAGAAAACAATGAAAGAGACTATTCTGTCAATAGCCGGAAAACCAGGGCTGTTTAAACTGGTGACAAGAGGAAAGAACAACCTGATTGTGGAATCCCTCGACGAGGCACACAAACGCCAGCCTGTGTTCAACAGCGACCGCGTCATCAGTCTCGCCGACATCGCCATGTATACCGAAGGAGAAGATGTGCCCCTGATGAAGGTGATGGTTGCCCTGCGCGACAAAGAAGAGGGCAAACCATCTTCTGTCAACTACCGCAAGGCGTCAGGTGAGGAACTCCGTTCGTATTTCTCAGATATCCTGCCCGATTTCGACCGCGACCGTGTGCACGACAGCGACATCCGTAAGTTGCTGCAGTGGTACAACCTGCTCGTTGCTGCCGGCATCACCGACTTCGAGGATGACCTGGAGCCTACCGAGGGCGACAACATTGACGACCGTAAAGACCAATAAGCACTATGGGCATGACACTGACTGAGCGTTTTCTACAATACACACAGTTTGACACCCAGTCGAGCGAGGACTCGGCTAAGGTGCCCAGTACCTTAAAGCAGTTGCTCTTCGCAAAGTTCCTGCGCGACGAACTGGTAGACGAGGGCTTTTCTGACGTCACGATGGACGATAAGGGCTATATCTACGCCACGCTCAAGTCGAACATGAAAAAGCCGGCACCTGTCATCGGCTTCATCTCGCATTATGACACCAGTCCCGACTGCAGCGGCGCCAATATCCATCCACGCATTGTAGAGTCATACGACGGCGGCGACATTGTGCTCTCCGAGGGCATCGTCTCCTCGCCCAGCAAGTTTCCCGAACTCCTCTCGCATGTCGGTGAGGACCTTATCGTCACCGACGGCAAGACATTGCTAGGTGCTGACGACAAGGCGGGTATTGCCGAGATTGTACAGGCAATGTGTTTTCTGCGCGACCATGATGAGATAGCGCATGGCGACATCCGCGTGGCGTTCAATCCCGACGAGGAAATCGGTATGGGTGCCCACCATTTCGATGTGGAGCACTTTGGCTGCGAATGGGCTTATACCATAGACGGCGGCGACCTCGGCGAATTGGAATTTGAGAATTTCAATGCTGCCTCTGCCAAGGTGCGTATAGCAGGCGTGAGCGTCCATCCGGGCTATGCCAAGGGGAAGATGGTGAATGCCAACCGTGTGGCGGCGGAGTTTATCTCGCTGCTGCCTGCCGACGAGACTCCTGAGACGACCGATGGCTATCAGGGATTTTATCATCTTATAGGCATCCAGTCGAACATTGAGGGCGCACAACTGTCATACATCATCCGCGACCACGACCGTGAGCGCTTTGAGGAGCGCAAGCAGTTCATCTGCCAGTGTGCCGAAGAAATCAACAAGCGATATGGGGAGAACACCTGCCAGATTGAGGTGACCGACCAATATTACAACATGAAGGAGATGATTGACCCCAACATGCATGTCATCGACTTGGTGCTCATGGCAATGCAGGAGTGTGGCGTGCCTCCCCGTGTGCAGCCCATCCGTGGCGGCACCGACGGTGCCCAACTGTCGTTCAAGGGGCTGCCGTGTCCCAACATCTTCGCCGGAGGAGTCAATTTCCATGGTCCCTATGAGTTCGTTTCCGTCCAGGTGATGGAGAAGGCGATGCAGGTGATTGTGAAGCTCTGTGAGCTGACCGCCCATTATCACGAATGATATAAAAAACGCTCATGTCAGAACTGCCGGAGCTCGTCAAGGATTTGGCGCTTATCCTCATAGTGGCAGGCGTCGTATCCATTTTGTTCAAGCGACTGAGGCAACCCCTTGTGTTGGGTTACCTCGTCGCTGGTTTTTTGGTGGGTCCCCATATGCCCTATACGATGACAGTGGGCGACCAGGAGAATATAGAGACTTGGGCCAACATCGGTGTGATGTTCACCCTGTTCTCACTCGGTCTGGACTTCTCGTTTAAGAAAATCCTCAAAATGGGTGCGGCGCCCATCATCGCCACCACCACCATCGTCTTCTGCATGATGACGCTGGGCATTCTTGTAGGACATGTCTTCCAATGGAGCGACATGAACTGCATCTTTCTTGGCGGTATGCTGGCGATGAGCTCCACCACCATCATCTACAAGGCTTTCGACGACCTCGGACTGCGGCAGCAGAATTTCTCAGGACTGGTGATGAGCGTGCTTATCCTCGAGGATATCCTCGCCATCGTGATGATGGTGATGCTTGCAGCGATAGCCGGCGGCAGTGCCGGTGGGGGGGAGATGCTCAACAGCATTCTCCGCATCGGGTTCTTCCTCGTGCTGTGGTTTGTCGTGGGCATATTCATCATCCCGTTGTTCCTGCGCTCTGTGCGCAAGTTTGTCAATGCAGAGATGCTGCTCATCGTTTCATTGGGCTTGTGCTGCCTCATGGCGGTGATTTCCACTACGGTTGGATTCAGCAGTGCCTTTGGCGCTTTCGTCATGGGTTCAATTTTGGCTGAGACCATCGAGGCGGATAAAATCATCAAACTTGTTGAACCTGTCAAGAACTTGTTTGGTGCCATCTTCTTCGTGTCGGTAGGCATGTTGGTCGATCCAGACATCATCGTTGAGTATGCTGTTCCTATTGTCACATTGGTGCTGGTCATCCTGATTGGCCAGGCTTTGTTTGGGAGCATGGGTTTCCTTTTCAGTGGGCAGTCGCTCAAGTCGGCGATGCGGTGTGGCTTCTCCATGGCGCAGATTGGTGAGTTCTCGTTCATCATCGCCACACTGGGACGCTCCCTGAATGTGGTCAGCGACTTCCTCTACCCTGTGGTCGTGGCGGTGTCGGTCATCACCACCTTCCTTACACCTTATATGATGAAAGCGGCGATACCGAGTTACAACTATCTGGAGAAGCGCCTGCCAAAATCATGGATACGCCGCCTCAACCATCTCACCATGAGTCAACCGTCGGCTCACGGCGAACGGGGCCATTGGCGCAACCTGCTTGTCTCGCTTACGGTCATCACTGTCATCTACTCCATCCTCTCTGCGGCAAGCATCACGCTGATGTTTACCTTCTTCCTGCCTTTTGTCCAGCATATTCTATCGTTCTGGTGGGCGAATGCCGTGTGCGGGGTTCTCACCATACTGCTCATATCCCCGTTCCTTCGTGCCATCATGATGAAGAAGAACCACAGCGAGGATTTCAAGGCATTGTGGACATCCAACCGCATCAATCGCTTCCCTCTGGTGTTTACCATTATCGTGAGGGTTTTCATCGCGGTGGCATTTGTTTTCTATATATGCAATGAACTTTCGCATTTCTCAATGGCCTTCCTCATCAGTTTTTGTGTGGCGGTGGCAATGCTCATGATTATGTCGCGCAGTCTGAAGTCGAGGAGTATCCGCATGGAGCGTTTGTTCATCCAGAATCTGCGCTCCCGCGACATCAAGGCAGAGGTGACGGGGCGCATCCGTCCTCTTTTTGAGGGGCGTCTTCTCGACCGTGACATCCATATCGCAGATTTCGACGTGCCTGCCGATTCCAAATGGTCGGGCAAGACATTGGCCCAACTGGCTTTGGGTCATAAATATGGCGTTCATGTGAGCAGCATCCTCCGTGCCACCCACCGGCTCAATATCCCGGAGGGCAGTTCGGTCATCTATCCAGGCGACAAATTGCAGGTGATTGGCAGCGACGAGCAGTTGGCTGCTTTTGGTCAGGCCTTGGCCAAAGAGATATTTGATGAGGACTATGAGTTGGAGAAGCGTGAGATGAAACTTCGCCGGATGGTGATTGATGGCAACAGTCAGTTTGTTGGCAAGACGTTGGAGGAGAGCGGCATCCGCCACGTGTTCAACTGCATGGTGGTGGGTTTGGAAGAAGGCAAGGAGAATCTTTCTCAGGTGTCGCCATCCTATCGTTTTGCCAAGGGCGACATCATCTGGATTGTCGGTGAAGTGGAAGACCTCGACAGACTAACGATTAATGGATGAAGGATGAAAGATGAAAGATGAAGGATGAAGGATGAAAGATGAAGGTTGTTTGCAAATCTATTAAACTTTCATCCTTCATCTTTCATCCTTCATCTACATTAGTACCATTGCACGGCATTGCTGTATCCACTGCGCTTGTCGTACTTGAGTGCATCGGCGAGGGTGGAAGCATTGCATCGGAAGGTGAAATTGTAACTGGTATATGGTGCGAGAACCACGGAGCACGACATGCTGAAACAGTGGAGGTCGCGTGAGAGCGACGCCGTGGTCATGGAGACCTTCTTGTTTTCAAAGTCATAGCCAGAGGAGAAACTGATGTTCCATCCCTTGCTCAGCCTCACGTTTCCGCTCATGTTGAGTGTTTGGGTGAACTTGTAGGGATAGCGCATGGTCTTGGTGTTGAAGTTTCCTCCGGTATTCTCCCTCATAGTAATGCCGTAGCCAAAGGTGAGTGACCATGGCAAACTGAACGACATATATCCGTCCTCATCGGTCTCTGCCTTGCTTTTCCCCTTGGCACCGCGCTGCCCCTTGACGAGGTCGGCATCCACGTTGGTCTCTATATCGGGGTCGACACCTTCATCGTCGTCATCCTCTTTTTCCTCATCGTCATCTTTGTCGCCGCCGCCAAACCATTTCAGTATTTTATCGGGTGTGAGCGTGAACGATATGTTCTGCGACATGCCCTGGAAGCGTCCCCATCTTCCGTAACTGTATTCGGTGCGTGTGCCTATATACGGACGGCCGTTCTCGTCGAGCTCGTAGGCGTAGGTGGCGAAGACGGCATTCAGGTTGAACGTGTAGTTCTTCCACCATTTGAGTCGGATTCTCATGTTGAGGTCGCTCAGGGGCCGCTCTTTGGCGGACATGTTGTATGACATGCTGGCACCCAACTCGTCGATGAGGCTGATTTTCTTTAAAGAGTCGTCAGCGTTGCGTATCTTCATCTCCAGGTTGTTGGACACGTCGAAGGTAAAGCTTCCCGTCTTTCCTTTTCCCGGCACGCCATAGAGGCCGTTGGCGAAGGGTGAGTACTGCACGAGTGTCACATTGCCCTTAGCGTCGGTCTTCTGGTAGGTGTCATAGAATCCGTAGCGCTCTGCGCTGAAGTCTGGCGCATAACTGAAACTCACTGTCGGTGTGATGACATGGCGGATACGGTCGATTTTGTCGCCGAAGATTTTGCGGCTTGGAATCCAGTTGCCATAGAGCTTTGTCGATGCCGACAGACTCATGTTCCAGTTATATACGTTATAGAAACCGTATGTGGTGTCGCTTACCTCCACGTTTCTCTCCTCATCCCATGAGCGGGTAATCTTGTCACTGTACATGCGGTCGGTGAAACTGATGGACGGTGTGATGTTGATGTAGTTGAACAGGACGAAGTTGCCGCTGATGGGGATGGAGTGCTGGAATCCGTTTTTCCAGTCCTTGATGAGGTTGGAGTGCAGGAATTGTTTTTCCTTCACATTGATGGAGTTGCTCAGACGTCCCGTGTAGCTCAGTGCGATTTTCTCATACCATTTTTCCTTGCCTGCCATTTTCTTTCGTTTGAAAGGATAGAATCGGCTGATGGATACGTTGAGGTCGGGCAATGTCATGGCGATGGTGGTGTCGCGCATGTTTTGCGAGAGGTTGGCTGTCGTGCTGATGTTCATGCCGATGCTCGAGAACTGCGTGGTGTAGTTGATTGATGACGTGCGCGTGGTTTGGGTGCGGGTCTGCGGGTTGTACATGCTCGTCAGGTTGTTGGGCTCGAAGCTCGACGTGGCGAAGTTAACACTTGCGGAGAGGGAGTTGAAGGGGTTGGCTTTGGCATCCTTGCGGTGGTTCCACTGAATCTTGAAACTCTCTTGCTCGACGAAGTCGGGCATTCCCTTGTCGCCCGTCTTGGTATTCTGGTAGTTGAAGTAGAACGACCCGCTGTAGCGGTAGCGTTTCCTGTAGTTGGTGGCAGCCGAGATGCCCCACGACCCTTTGGTGTAGATTTCTCCCAGCAGTTTGAGGTCCCACTTGTCGTTGATGGCGAAGTAGTATCCTCCGTCGCGCAGGTAGAAGCCCCTCGCGCTCTCGTCGCCATAGGTGGGCATGATGAAACCGCTGGAGTAGCTCTTGGAGAAGGGGAAGAAACCATATGGGATGGCAAGGGGCAGCGGCACGTCGGCTACGACGAGGTAGGCGGAGCCGAAGAACACATCCTTGCCGGGTCTCACTTTGGCCCGTGAGAGAGCGATGTAGAAGTCGGGATGCTCCTCGTCGCAAGTGGTGTAGCGTCCCTTGGCGAGGTAGAGGTTGCCCTCAGCATCGCGCTTGGCATATTTGCTTCGTATGAATCCGTCCTCCTGTTCGGTATACACATTGTCGATGAATCCCTTCTTTGTCTTGAAATTATAGAGGATGGTGTCGCTCTCATACTGGTCGTTGCCCATTTTGAAGATAGGGGTGCCGCCTTGTCCGTTAGCCACCGTGGAGTCGGGCACACCATAAGCATCCACCAGGCTTCTGTCGAGGTTGACATGAGCATTGGCACTGGTGAGGTTCATCTCCTGGTAGTCCACATTGGTCTCGCCATAGAGGTAGGCATCCTTGGAAATGGCGTCATAGACGAGGGAGTCCTTGGCGCTGAAGGTCACGGGAGCCTCGATGCCATTGGGTTTGGCACGGTTGAGGGAGTCGAGGCGAAGGGAGTCGTCGATGGCTTTGTTGTAGTGGTAGATGGCGAGTTCGAGAGAGTCCATCGCGAGGGTGTCGGGTCCTGCTGCCGTGTCAAATTGTATGGTGTCATTGAGCAGGCTGTCGTTGGGAATGCTGTCAGTATGCACTGCCCCGAGATGGATGACGCCTGTGGGGATGGCGTCGGGGAGTAGGGTGTCTGTGGGAATGGTGTCGGCAAGGAGCTGTCTTACCTGTGCCTTCGATTTCGCACCGGGCACAGGAACGACTACCATCACCATCATGACGGCCATCAGAAGCAGCGTTGTCATTTGTCTCGCTCTCATTCCAAAATGCAAAAGTACGAATAAGCGAGTGGAAAGCAAAATAAAATAAGATTTTTTAATCTTCTTTCCCAAGTATCATATATGCTGTTTTCCTTTCTTGCGTGTCAACAATACCGAAAACAGCATTGACATCAAAAGAACGCCAAAAATTACGGCAAGGCTAATGGGGGTAGGCACTTCTACATGAGGGACGTTCAAATTGAGTCCAACGAGTGCCCCCAGACTGTTGATATACTCATTCATTGCCAGTAGCATCTTGATGCCAACGAAAATCAGTATGATTCCAAGACCGTATTTCAGATATTTGAAATATCTGGCTATTGCAGCCAAAGCGAAATAGAGGGCGCGGAGGCCAAGTATGGCAAAGATGTTGGAGGTAAGTACGATGAACGGGTCGCGGCTGACACTGAATACAGCTGGTATGCTGTCTACGGCAAAGGCCACATCAGTCGTTTCGATGACCAATAGGGCAACGAAAAGCGGCGTGGCCATACGCCGTCCATTTTCCACGACGAAAAAGTGGTCGCCGTGCATCCTGTCGGTCACGGGATAGAGCTTGCGAAACCAACGCACGACAATGTTTTGTGAAAGGTCTGACTGCTTATCGTCTTCGTGGACAAACATTTTGCCGCCTGTATAGAGAAGGAAGATACCAAAGAGGCCCAATACCCACTCGAAACGTTCTATAATGGCAACGCCTGCAAAGATGAAAATGCTGCGCAAGACAAGGGCACCGAAGATGCCCCAGAAGAGAACTTCATGTTGATACTTACGTTCGATGCCGAAAAACGAAAAAAGCATGAGGAACACAAACAGATTGTCCATCGATAGCGATTTCTCTATCAGGTAGCCTGCTAAAAACTCTAATGCCATCTCGTGGGAATTGACAGGATAGAAGAAATAGATTCCTGCGCAAAATAGCAACGAGACGCCTATCCATACGGCAGTCATCTTAAGTGCCTCACCCACCTTTACCTCATGCTGTCCTTTCTTGCCAAACATCTTTAGGTCGGCCACCAGCATGAGCAACACCAACACATAAAAAACTATCCAAGCCCAAAGGGGTAACACCAATAATTTCATGGCTGCAAAATTACAATTAAAGATTGATTCATTTTCAATTGCTAAGATTACGATTCGGTTACATTATTAACATGTAACAATCTTGTTGACTAAAATTTCCCACTCTCACTAATAACGTAAAAGTTTTGTTTGTCATTATTTTAAAGATTCAAATTCCTATAAAATCTATTATGATGGAAAATTTTTAATTCTCGATATAATTAAGGTGGAATACTTCAGTAGTTGAGCATCTCACTGGAGATGGTCAACATGCCCGTGAGCAAGCGTAACAGCAAGTTGGGGATGTTGAATCATCCCCAACTGCTGACAATTTGATTCCGCGCTTTTTGCTACATCAGCAGGGCAATGGTCTCCACATCTTTGCCCGTGTAGAAGCGAGGCTCGAAGATGGGATTATATCTGAAATCGCCGAAGCGGAACAACTGCAGGGCACAGAACTGATGGTCGTCGCTAAGGCAGAGTTCTAAGCGGTAGTTGCCGTTGGCTCCTGACACGGGCTTGCCTTTCTGAGCAATTTCTTCAGCCATCATATCGAGTGGTATGGTCAGCAGATGTTTCACGCGTTCACCCTCAGAAGGGTTGTATTCCAGAATGATGGCCTTTGCCTGGCTCTGCGTCGGCATATAAATAGCCTTTGTTGAAAACAATGATTTCTTAATTGTGATATGCGGATATGCGGAGAGGGCAGCAGCCATCTCCAAGCTTTTGATACTTGACATAGTTGTTGTTTAGTTTTAAAAAATAAAGTGAATTGGTTGTGTGTTCCAGGGAAAACAGACAACTAGGTCAGCGAATGATATGCCTCAGTGCTATGACGTAATAGTCGCACGAGGCCGACATGCAGAACGGAGCTGCTTCTTTCCTGCATCTGCTGTCGTAGTGAGAATAAAGGTGTTTGACAATATGTTGCCGTTGAACAAAATTGTCGAACGGCGTTATAGTTCTTTCAGTCTTCGGACCTTGTGGGGGTAGAATGCGCTGGGGACGCGAACTGCATACACGATAGAGTTGAGAGGCATCTGTCAGCGTTGCCTCATGAGGTTGATGTCGCTGAGGAATGATGACCGACGACTCGGTATGCTTCTGAAGGCTTTGAGAAGACACTATATTTTGGTCCTGCCAGTTCATCAAGACTGTCAGGCATACTGCAAATAGTGCAGTCAAAAGCCAAATAAAACAGCGTTTCCGATTCATTCTGCCTGCAAAGGTAGGCATTTTTTAATTTTTATGTTCATTCTCGTTGAAGAGAATTTCCCATTCTTGGAAACGGAGGAGGCCCTCGGTGCCGAATTTGGC
>JAGCXX010000008.1 GCA_017961115.1 Prevotella sp.
CGTAAGTGTTTGGTATGTCGCTATATAGTGATTCATCCCTACCAATCATATGTCTAAACTCCCAAACTCCTAAACTCCCAAACCCCCAAACTCCCAAAGAAAAGAATGATCCACGAACTGCAAGTGCGCGTTTTGCCCCAAGTAGCAGCATCACAGGAGGCATTGATTGAGTATCTCGTCAGAGAGCATGGCCTCTCACACGAGGAAATCACTCATGTGCGTATCTTGCGGCGCAGTATTGACGCCCGTCAGCGTACCATCTACGTCAACCTCAAACTAAGGGTGTATGTCAACGAACTACCTGAGGATGACGGGTATGCGCGGACGGTGTATGGTGATGTCAGCGAATCGCCGCAGGTAGTCGTGGTAGGCGAGGGACCAGGAGGACTCTTTGCTGCCTTGCGCCTTGTGGAACTTGGTCTGCGACCCGTTGTGGTGGAAAGGGGAAAGGATGTGTCCTCACGCCGCCGCGACTTGGCTGCCATCACGCGTACCCAACGGGTGGATAATGAGAGCAACTACTGCTTTGGAGAGGGTGGTGCAGGCGCTTATTCCGACGGCAAACTCTATACCCGTTCAAAAAAACGGGGTAATGTGGAGAAAATCCTTCGGGTGTTCTGTCAACACGGGGCTTCCACTGCCATCCTCGCAGATGCCCATCCACATATCGGTACCGACAAACTGCCACTGGTCATCGCTTCTATGCGTGACACCATTCTCCGCAGTGGCGGTGAGGTACACCACCAGACACGCATGACCCAACTGCTGGTGGAGGGCGACTGTGTTGTGGGCATCGAGGCAGAGGATACTGCACAGGGTGTCGCCCGCAGGTTCATGGGGCCCGTCATCCTCGCCACAGGACATTCGGCAAGGGATGTCTACCAATATCTCCATTCATCAGGGATAGAAATTGAGGCAAAGGGCATTGCTGTGGGTGTGCGACTGGAACACCCATCCAAACTGATAGACCAGATTCAATATCACAATCCGGAGGGGAGGGGAGCATATCTTCCCGCAGCGGAATACAGTTTTGTCACACAAGTGGACGGCCGTGGCGTATATTCCTTCTGTATGTGTCCGGGTGGTTTTGTCATCCCTGCTGCAACTGGTCCCGAACAGATTGTAGTCAACGGCATGAGCCCCAGCAATCGTGGTACACGGTGGTCGAACAGCGGTATGGTGGTCGAGATGAGAGCTGAGGACATCGAGGGGGATGACCCGTTGCGTGTGATGCGCTTCCAGGAATCCATCGAACGCAGTTGTTGGATACAGGGCAACAGACAGCAGACGGCTCCTGCCCAGCGTATGTATGACTTCGTCAAAGCACGATTCAGTCAAAGTCTGCCACAGTCTTCCTATGCTCCGGGTCTAATGTCAAGTGCGCTTCATGAATGGTTGCCAGAGGCGATTGCCAATCGGTTGAGGCAGGGTTTTGTCATCTTTGGACATAACAGCCGTGGGTTCCTCACCAATGAGGCGGTGCTCATTGCGGTGGAGAGTCGTACATCTTCGCCGGTGCGCATATTGCGTGATGGCAGCACCTTGCAGCATATTCGCATTCGGGGTTTGTTCCCCTGTGGCGAGGGGGCAGGATATGCGGGAGGTATCGTCTCTGCAGGCATCGATGGTGAGCGCTGTGCAGAGATGTGCGCTGCTTATCTGAAATCCTCATAATTTAGGCTGACTCGTCCGACCTCTCTTACATTTCGTTTCATTTAGTTTTGTTTTCTTTTTAAATGACAGGTCAACGCCGGATATTCATCCAATAGAAAAAATATTGGAAACATCTGCTAAAATTTGTCCCAGTGAAAATGCGTATTTTTGCAAAAACATTCATTTTCACGATTATGAACAGATTTTTTTTCCAAGTCATTTTCCTTTTTGTGGCATTGACAGCCAATGCCCAGAATCCTTATCTCCCACTATGGGAGCATCTGCCTGATGGTGAACCCCGTGTGTTTGAAGACCCCGACAACCCTGGGAAATATCGTGCCTACATCATCGGTTCTCATGATGTCAACTTCACTTCCTATTGCAGCAACGACATTCATGCTTGGTCTGCTCCCGTAGAGGACCTGAGCCAATGGCGCGACGAGGGTTCCATCTTCACCTACTATATCGACGGACAATGGGACACGATGTTTGCTCCCGACCTCGTTGAGGTGAGAGACAAGGCGACAGGTAAGAAAACTTATTACCTCTATCCTCACTCGCGTGGATGGGGCAGGATTGCAATGGTGTGCAAAGGTGACCGTCCTGATGGTCCATTCACTCCCGTCAACCTCACTGAAGACGGTCGGCGCTGTGTGGAGGGGTCGCTGATTGATTTTGACCCATCTGTGTTCATCGAGAACATCACCGACAAGAAAGACCCCGATTTCGACAAGGGCTTCAGGGCATATGTGTTCTATGGCTTCCAACACTCCACTGCCTGTGAACTCGACCAAAACAATATGTATGCCATGAGACCGGGAACCCAACTGCATGACTACTTCATTCCGGCAAGTTCCAGTTTCGGTGTCGTGCGTGACCCAGAGGGTACACAGTATCCTTCGCTTTACAAGGGACAGAATCCAGGTGATTTCAATTTCTTTGAGGCTTCGTCCATCAGACAGGTGGGCAACAAATATGTCATGGTGTTCTCTGGCTACTCTGGTCCTGACTACGGACTGGGGTCCACCAACTCCGCCTTACGCTATGCCTTTGGTGACAGTCCGCTCGGACCGTGGCGCTCCGGTGGTGTGCTGGTTGACTCACGCGGTGTGGTGCCCAATGAGGATGGCTCGCATCTGACTACCTCGAATGCTGCGCACAACACCCATGGTTCGCTGCAAGAAATCAATGGCCAGTGGTATGTGTTCTATCACCGTCCACCACGCGGCTTTGGTTACGCTCGTCAGGCGATGGTGGCTCCTGTCAAGATAACATGGGACAAGAAGGCTGTGGCTGATGGAGGAAAAGTTACCATTACAGCTTATGACCCTTTCACCAAGGACAATGTGTGGAAAGCCACCGCAGCTGATGGAAATACTTACACAGGTGCTGAGGTAACCTCTGAGGGCTTCCAAATCTTTGGCCTGCCTCCTTATCAGTATTACTCTGCAGGTTACGCTTGTTATATGTCGGGCAACAATTGGATGCAGGACAACCATGACGTATGGAACAACAGTATGGACCTGGCTGGCATCACCAACAAAGGCGTGGTGGGCTTCAAATACTTCGGATTTGGTGGAGTGGAAAAGGATACCAAAGGCGTGAAGGCTTTCGAGGGTACCAATAAGGGAGATGGCACCATGCTCAACCTCAACCTGACACCCGGTGGAAAGGGTGCCTTCCGCATCCACGTGATGCTCGACGGCCCATGGGCGAATGACGTATGGAAAGGACGTGAGATTGCCACCATTGATGTGCCTGGCGACGCTCCTCGCACTCCAAAGGTTTATCAGGTGGCTGTTCCTGATGTGGAGGGTCTGAAGGGCAAACACGCTATCTATCTCGTGGCTGAAGGGCCAGAGGTGGAGCAACCAGCCAATCCGCGTCCGAGATTTGGCGGTCCGCAGCAGCCGCAGCGCCCACAGGGACTCTTCGACCTCCATGGCATCGCGTTCACCAAACAGGGTGTGGCATGTGTGCCTCCCATTGTCCCAACAGTTACCATCACAGTTGATGGAAAACAGGTGAGACTTCCCAACATTCCTGAGCGTTCGTCAAATACCAATGGCTATACCGACTATTCTCATTATCAGGTGTATGCGCCCGTTAAGGCCAACTCTGTCATCAAGGCCACGGCATCCGATCCCGCAGTGACGATAAAAATCAGTCAGATAGTGGATGGCCGTGCCTCCGTGAAATGCACCTACAAAGGATTGGAGAAAATCTATCTCATCAATTAACAACAGAAATCAACTTGATGAATGTTTGGTTGCGGTTTTTGGGCAACCAACCATAAAAAATCCCCTCATCGCAATGAGGGGATTTTTTATGGGGTAAAACAAATTTCTAAAATTTGTCCGACTAGTCCGACTGTTTAAAGACTACAAGTCATTGTAACTGCCAGAGAAGGTCGTCACGTTCATGTCACCGGTTTGATAGCCCCGCTTGAGCCAACGCATACGCTGTTCGGAGGTTCCGTGGGTGAACGACTCAGGCTGTGAGTAACCTTGTGCTTGCTCCTGCAGGTAGTTGTCGCCAATGTGCTGAGCGCAGTTGATGGCCTCGCGCATATCAGTCTCGTCGAGTGAGCCAAATGCTTCGTCCTCATAGTGGGCCCACACTCCAGAGTAGTAGTCGGCCAACAGTTCGAGACGCACACTGATTTGGTTGGCTGTCTTCTGGTTGGTCTGGCTCATCTGCGAATGAGCCTTGCCCAAAATGCCAAGCAGGTTTTCTACATGATGGCCTACCTCGTGGGCAATCACATAAGCACGGGCAAAGTCACCGCCTGATTTCAACTGATTCTCCATCTGCTGGAAGAAAGCGAGGTCAAGGTACAATTTCTGGTCGGCAGAGCAGTAGAAAGGACCTACAGCCGATGTGGCGCCACCGCAGTTGGTCTGCACTCTCCCCTTGAAGATGACCAATGTGGGAGGAGTATATTGGGCATTGAACTTCTGCTTGAAGACAGCCGACCATACATCCTCGGTGCTGGCCAATACCTGCCTGCAGAATTTCACTTGCTCTTCTTCCTCAGGCGAGAAGGTTTGCTGACCTTGCTCCTCAGTCTGGGCTCCGCCCAGTCCGCCGGCCTGCTCCAACACTTCCATGGGGTTGCCACCCATCAGCAGCGTGATGATGCCGATGAGAATCATACCTCCTATGCCCATGCCGGCCATCGTGCCGGCACTCATTCCTCGGCGATCCTCGAAATTCTCGCTCTCTCTTCTTCCGTCAAGATCCATAATATTAAGGTTTGGTTAATGATTCCTGTTGTTAGTGTGCAAATATACGAAGATTTTTTAAAAAGTGCATTATTCCAACGTTTTTTTTGACTAAAAATGACAAAACACACGTTTACTTGTAGGTAGGACAAAGATTTTTTGTGTGAAAATTGAACGAAAATTTGCTGATTCCATCCTTTTTTCTTATCTTCGCAACATAGTTGAACAACCCAATTCTTAATTTATTATGAACAAACACGAGAAATTTGTCATTACCATCAACCGCCAGTTTGGCACTGGCGGACATGAGGTGGGGGCTGCCATCGCCGAGCGCCTTGGTGTGAAACTGCTTGACAAGCAGATTTTGGAAGCGGTGGCAAAAAAATTTGATATCGGGGAGGAAACGATACAAAAGCTGGAAGCTCGAAACAGGTCGTGGTGGGACGATTTCACACAGTTCTACCGCTCATACATCGTTGACAATGAATACCATGACCTCGGTCCGGAACTCACTTCGCATCAGTTGTTTGAGGCACAGGCATCTGTCATCCGTCAAATAGCGGCAGAGGAGTCGTGTGTAGTGGTGGGCAGGTGTGCCTTCGACATCTTCCGCCACCATCCCAACGCACTCAAAATCTTTATCCACAGTCCAGAGGAGAAGCGCATCAAGCGCATTGTGGAGAAGTATGGTGTATCATCGGCTGACGCAAAACTGATGATTGTGGACAACGACTACACCCGCGAACTGTACACCAAGACATTCACGGGCACCGAGTGGTATGATGCCCGCAACTATGATGTTTGTCTTGATGTGAGTGCATTCGGACTGAATGGCTCCGTCGACTATCTTTTGGCACTGATAGGCGAAGGCAGATAAGGTGCTATTTTACCTTCCAGACATTCAGCGTGATACCACCGCCAGGTCCACCCCAGGCGGGGGCACAGACGAAGATGGCATTGTTGAGCCACGCATACTTGCTGTCGTTGGGCGCCTCGAATCTCGGAGCACACCTGAAATAGAATGAGGGTCTGCCTTGGGCATCTTGGCTGCTGCTGATGATGCCTTTGTTGCGGATGTGAATGTATACGCCATCATCGGTCTTGATGGAATAGATAGCCTCTACTTCCGTGCGGTTGGTCTTGGGGTCGGCCATCTGATAGTCTGCTCCTCCATTGAGGATGGTGCCTTTGAGCAGTGGCCCTTCAAAGGTGCCGCCGGTAATGGGGATGACCGTTCTCCGTCCGTGGGATGTCTCACCTACAGAATAGGTTTCTCCTAATGTCACTTTCAACTGCATGACGTATTCCAATTCTGGGGTTTCTGATGGGACTGTGGTCTGCGCGCCCACAGTGAGGGTCATCAAAGTCATGATGACGAATACAATGGTTTTTCTCATGTTGTGATGGTTTAGGGTTGAATAGTCGTTTTTGTTGGTGCAAAAATATCCATTTCCTGTGGTTCCTGCTTTGCCAACCGTTTCAAATTTGTTTTTCTTTGCAACATTTGTATTTTTTCCCCTTTCAGGCAGAGTCAATATGACATGGTAGAGTAATATTTTTTCTATAGATGTGATAACAATTTGGAAAAAGAAAACTCTATATAGTATAGTAGAAACAATCACTCAAATTATAGAATTATGGCGTTTAATTACAGAAGAATCAATTATGAAGTAATGATTGACACAAAAAGATGTTACGAGTCTATTCCAGAACTTGTTGATGCAGTCAATCATTCAATTGACACACAGTTCATGATTTCCCATGAAGACAACATTGACCAACCATTACCTAATGAAGTCCATACAAGATATGTCGTGTCGGGCAAAAGGAGTTTTGAAGCGGCCAAAGGTTATCATCATAAAAAGATTGCTGTGCTCAACTACGCCAATAACCACTCGGTAGGCGGTGCGCCATTTAGCGCTGGGGCTCAGGAGGAATCGCTTTGCAGGTGTTCGACTCTTTTGCCTTGCTTGGAAGCGATGATGAAGCCTTTCTATCAGTTGCATAGAGACATGTACAAGACCCACGAATTAGATTATATGGGTAATGACGACCTCATCTATACGCCTGATGTGGTGGTATTCAAAACTGACGAGCGAACAAATCCTGTATATCCAACAATGATGAGTAGAGATGAATGGTATAAAGTCAATGTCATTACCTGTGCCGCCCCTCAGTTGTATATGGCAGCTGATCTTCCATATAATTATGAACAAATCATACGCTCACGCATCAAGAAAATTCTGGACGTGGCATCTATGGAAGGTAACGAGGTAGTCATTCTTGGTGCATGGGGATGTGGCGCATTCAAAAATCCTATTGAGATAGTAGCTAGGATCTTTGTTGAACTTGTCAAGAACTATGATTTCGAAGTCGTTGAATTTGCATTGGCAACAAGGGATGATGTCCAAAATTCAGCTTTCGCTCGTTATCTGCAATAATATTTCATTCTTTTTCAAATTACCCTGTCGTTTGTCAAATGTCATCGTGGGTTCTTCACAATGACAGGGTAGGGATTTTTGAGTACTTTTTTTGCTGTTTTGCAGGAAAATGTGTAATTTTGCACGATTTTTCATAGACATTAATTGATAAGCAATGAATATCTCTCTTAAATGGCTGAAGGAATACGTCGATTTCGACCTCTCAGCCGAGGAAGTATGCGCAGCCCTTACCTCTGAAGGACTGGAGGTGGGCGCTCTCGAGGAAGTGCAAAGCATCAAAGGAGGCCTCAAGGGACTCTATGTGGGAAAGGTGCTCACCTGTGAGCCACATCCCAACTCCGACCACCTCCATGTCACGACAGTTGACCTAGGCAAGGGCGAACCATCGCAGATTGTCTGCGGTGCTCCCAATGTGGCTGCTGGTCAGAAAGTTATCGTAGCCGACTTGGGCTGTGTGCTTTATGACGGTGACAAGGAGTTTGTCATCAAGAAGTCAAAGCTTCGTGGTGTGGACTCTGCCGGTATGATATGCGCTGAGGATGAAATCGGTGTAGGCAGTAGCCATGATGGTATCATCGTCCTCCCCGACGATGCAGAGGTTGGTATGCCGGCTGCAGAATATTATCATCTGGAGAGCGACTGGCTCATCGAGGTGGATATCACCGCCAACCGTGCCGATGCCCTCTCGCATTGGGGCGTTGCACGCGACCTCTATGCCTGGCTTTGCCAAAATGGTTACAAGACCGCACTGCACCGTCCATCGTGCGACGCTTTCGTTGTGGACAATCACAACCTGCCCGTGAAGGTGACCATCGCCAATACTGAGGCTTGCCGCCGTTACGCCTGCGTCAGCATCACCGATTGTGAGGTGAAGGAGTCGCCGGAGTGGCTCAAGACCAAGCTCACTACCATCGGACTGAGACCCATCAACAATGTCGTAGATATCACCAACTATGTGATGATGGCTTACGGACAACCTCTGCACACTTTCGATGCTGACATGGTAACCGGTCATCATATCATTGTGAAACCTCAGCCTGAGGGCACTCGCTTCGTCACCCTCGACGGTGAGGAGCATATCCTTGGAAGCCACGACTTAGCCATTTGCAATGAGGAGGAGCCAATGTGTATCGCCGGTGTCTTCGGCGGTAAGGGAAGCGGCACATACGAGACTACCCGCAACGTGGTGCTCGAGAGTGCATACTTCCATCCTACATGGATACGCAAGAGCGCACGCCGTCACGGACTGAGCACCGACTCTTCGTTCCGTTTCGAGCGTGGTGTGGACCCCAACGGCATCATCTATGCGCTCAAGCAGGCAGCCATCCTGTGCAGGGAATTGGCTGGTGGAAAAGTTTCGATGGATATCTGCGACGAATATCCCAATCCCATCGCCGACAGCATTGTCGACCTCAAGTATGATTATGTTGACGGGCTGATTGGCAAGCATATCCCTGCTGAGACGGTGAAGAGCATCGTTACCAGCCTCGAGATGGAAATAGAGAAGGAAGACGAGAAGGGCATTGTGCTCCGTGTGCCAGCCTACCGTGTCGACGTTCAGCGTCCCTGCGATGTCGTCGAAGACATCCTCCGCATCTATGGCTACAACAATGTGGAGATTCCTACCCAACTGAAGAGCTCGCTCGTCATCAAGGGTGAGGAGGACAACAAACACAGAATCCACAACCTGGTGGCAGAGCAACTGGTGGGATGCGGATTCTATGAAATCATGAACAATTCACTCACCAAGGCTGCTTATTATGATGGGTTGGAGACATACCGTCCCGAACACTTGGTGAACATCATGAATCCCCTTAGCAGCGACCTCAACGTGATGCGCCAGACATTGCTCTTTGGCGGTCTGGAGAGCATCGCATACAATGTCAACCGCCGAAACCCCGACCTCCGCTTCTTTGAGTTTGGCAACTGCTATGAGTTTGACCCCGAGAAGCAGAACACTGACGACCCGATGAGGGCCTACCGCGAGGAATACCACCTTGGAATCTGGGTGACGGGAAAACGGGTGACGGGCAGTTGGACTCACCCCGATGAAGACAGCTCGTTCTATGAGCTGAAGGCATACGTGGAGAACGTGCTTGCTCGTATGGGCGTACAGCCGGGCATGCTGGTGGCAAAGAAGGGCAACAACGACATCTTTGCCAAGTCCATCGCCATGGAGAACCGTGGTGGACGCCTCGCCGTGGAGATGGGTGTGGTGAGCAAAAAACAACTGAAGGTAGCAGGCATCGACCAACCCGTGTATTACGCCGACCTCAACTGGACAGTCCTCATGAAGCTCATCCGAAAGAATAAGGTGCAGTTCACTGAAATCGGCAAATATCCTGCCGTCAGCCGCGACCTCGCCCTGCTCGTGGACAAGAGCGTGGAGTTCGCCCAGATAGAGCAGATAGCAAGGACCGCAGAGAAAAAACTGCTCCGCAGTGTCGAACTCTTTGATGTGTATGAAGGCAAGAACCTCCCGGCAGGCAAGAAGAGTTATGCGGTCAACTTCATCCTCCAGGACGACCAGCGCACCTTGCAGGACAAGCAGATAGAGGCCATCATGAGCAAACTCATCCAAGCGCTCAAGAGTAAACTGGGTGCAGAACTGAGATGATATTTATTTCATAGTTTGGAAAACAATTATTTTCATCAATAAAAATACTCCAATGGGAAGAGCATTTGAATATCGCAAAGCTACAAAGCTGAAAAGATGGGGCCATATGGCCAAGACATTCACCCGCATTGGCAAACAAATCAGCATCGCTGTAAAGGCTGGCGGTCCGGAGCCGGAGAACAATCCAACCCTGCGTGCCATCATCGCCAATGCCAAGCGTGAGAACATGCCCAAGGATAATATCGAGCGTGCCATCAAAAACGCTATGGGCAAGGACCAGAGCGAATACAAGGAGGTGAACTACGAGGGTTATGGCCCTCATGGTGTCGCTATCTTCGTCGAGACACTCACCGACAATACCACCCGCACCGTGGGTGATGTGAGGTCGGTATTCAACAAGTTCAACGGCAATCTGGGCACACAGGGCTCGCTGAGTTTCCTTTTTGACCACAAGTGCGTGTTCACCTTCAAGAAAAAGGATGATGTGGACATGGATGAACTGATTCTCGACTTGATTGACTATGGCGTGGAGGATGAGTTCGATGAGGACGAGGAAGCAGGTGAAATCACCATATATGGCGACCCGAAGAGCTTCGGTGACATCCAGAAGCATCTGGAGAGCGAGGGCTATGAGGTAACCGGCGCTGAGTTTACCCGCATTCCCAACGACCTGAAGGACGTCACTCCCGAGCAGCGCGAGGTCATCGACAAGATGGTGGAGAAACTCGAGGATTTCGACGATGTGCAGACCGTGTACACCAACATGAAACCTGAGGAGGCGTAATGGGAAAGAGATACACCTACAAGACGCAGGGCACTTGCAGTCAGTTCATCGAGGTGGAACTCGATGACGACGGCATCCTGCGAGATGTCGTGTTCGTGGGCGGTTGCAATGGCAACCTCCAGGGCATCTCGTCGCTCGTCCGCGGTATGAAAGCCGATGACATTATCAAAAAACTCGATGGCATCCGATGTGGTTACAAAAGCACAAGCTGTCCCGACCAGCTATGCCGCGCCATCGAGAGTTGTATGAAAAGTGAAATCTAAGACTACAAACAACTTGGACTATTTGTAGTCTTCTGGTCCTATCGTGGTGTCGTAGAGAACGAGCGACTTATCCTCATACGAACGGGCAATGAAGCGGAAGGAATAACCTTCTTCCTTGAAACGCTTCTTGCCTGTGTCGTTTTTTACCTCCTCTGTCAATTGGCTCTTGATCTTGTCCGCATTCTCGATGGCGCGAGCAGCGCTTGTCGAGTCAGTCATGATGGAGTAATGGTTGACTAAGGTGTGTGATTTTTTGTCGAAGGTCATACTGTCGAGGAAAGTGTTCTCGCTAATCTTTATGGGACAGAATTTTTGGGTATACTCGTCCACCTCACGGGCGGCACGGTCTTCCAACGACTCCTGGCATCCCACCATCATGGAGAGCAGCAGACAGGCAATGGCTATCCTTTTCATCTTTATGCTTGGTTTTGATGATTATTGTTGATTTTAAGTAGCAAAGTTAAACATTTATAATCATTCCTACTGCGATTATGGCCAAAAAAGTTGCCATTATTGCTGAAATATGCTTAACTTTGCATTCAACAACCCATATATCCTATTATCGATATGAGTGAGAGAAGCAGAAAAAACATCACCGAATACATTAGGGCCCGCTATGCGGTCCTCGTGATAGAATCCTTTGAGGAAGAGCGAGTGTTGTCAGAACTGAACAGCGTGGCTAATGACATCCACCATGAGTTATATGTGTGGAACTCTACCGAGGGCATCAAGTACAACGGCAAGGTGGCGGATTCCAAGACAGCTGACCTGAGGGCAGCCATCGACTTCTGTGAAAGCAAGGCCAAGGATGCCAACAGCAAGAGCCTCTTTGTTTTCTGCGACGCACACAGTTTTCTGAACGACAGGGCTAACGCTGTCTATCGCCGACGCCTCAAGGACTTCGCCATCAGTATCCGCAACAAGGGATATAATTGCAACTGCGTCATCATCTCACCCAATTTTGAAATCAGCAACGACCTTCAAAAGGAAATCACATTGCTTGATTTTCCACTGCCCACCAAGGATGAGGTGCGCGATGTCATCCGCAACTTCATCGACCCCTACCGCAATGTCAGTGGTGTGAACATTAATGTTGATGACAATTTGCTGGAGCGATACGTGGATGCCTCACTGGGACTGACCGAACTTGAGATAGAGAACTGCCTCTCACGCTCTTTGGTGAACGACCGCCGGTTGGATGAGTCTGATTTGAAGACCATCATCAATGAGAAGAAGCAGATCATCCGCAAGACAGGCATTCTTGAGTTTGTCGACACCAACCTCAACCTCAATGATGTGGGTGGTTTGCAGACGCTGAAGAAGTGGCTCGACTTGCGCAGTCACTGTTTTGATGATAAAGCGAAGGAGTTCGGGGTGCAGCCACCCAAAGGAGTGCTGCTCACCGGTGTGCCTGGATGTGGTAAATCGCTCACCGCCAAGTGTGTGGCTTCGGCTTGGAATATGCCGCTGCTCCGTCTGGATATGGGCAAAATCTTCCAGGGACTGGTGGGGTCGTCGGAGTCGAACATAC
>JAGCXX010000087.1 GCA_017961115.1 Prevotella sp.
ATTGTGTGCGTTTAGCCGCCAGAGCAGGTTGATGTCCGTCGCCCCATACCAGTTTTTGGCTGTCAGGGTGACGCCAGGACCGGAATGGGTCTTCAGCAGGGCAGAGTTGATGAGGTAGTCGGCATTGACGATGCATTTGGCCAGTCCTCGTGCCATTTTGCCGTTCTCTGTGGAGTAGGTGATTTGCTCTGGGTAGTATTCGCATTTCACTCGCCCATCGCCTCCGATGTTGTCGATGAAGCGCACGCCAGGGAATTCCCTGTGCACCTTGTCGTAGATGCTGTCGGTGATGGCACGGCTGGGTTCGCAGAGCACGATGTCCTGCTGGCGGACACCGCCGTCGCGCACCATCGACCTGACGAGGGCAAGGGTAGTGAAGGGCGAGGAGTTGAGTTCGATGGTGTCGTGGTGGGTGATGGCGTTGTTGATGTTGAGTTTCACGGCAATCATCTCGCCTTTCCTATATCCTCTGTTGCCACGCTGGTGGGTTTTGTTGAAATGGCGGAACAGCGCTTTCCATGCTTTCTTCGCAGTTGGCTCACCAGTCAGTTGCACGATGGCCTCGGTTATCATGGCATCAGCCTTCTGTTGGTCGTTCCAGCGGTCTTCCACCCACAGTCCGGTACGTCCGTCCCATTTGGCAACACCTGGACTGTGTATCCATGCCACACGTCCTGGATGGATGCCACGCCCGATGCCAATGGGCTCGTTGGGACCTACGAAAAGATGGGGATATTGGGGATTGAACTCACCGAAGAACAGGCGGTAGCGGTTGACGGCCTCGTTGAGCAACTGGATGGTGGTGGAAGGACCGAGGTCGGGCGACTTCCACGACTTGAGTTGCCACACCACCTTCCCTTCGTTGTCTACCTCGATGGCCTGCACAGGAGCATGGGCAGTGTCCATAGGCTCCTTGTTCCATTCATTATACCAGTTGTTGATGAGGTGGTGGCCGTCTTTTAGGCGGACGGTCTTCTGAGGTTGTGTCACTCCATAGTCGGTGGTGTTGAGTTCCCACACCGTCTCCCCCATGCGCGTGATTTCCTGTATCTTGCCTTTGCGGCCCGTGATGAGGAGGTTGCCCTTGGGCAGTTCCTGCACCGACCAGGGCAGAAAACCATCCCAGTGGTCAACTTCTTTGCCACTGCTGTTGTACTCGTGGATGCAACCCAGTGCCATGTTGGCGATGAGCAGCGTACCCCGCGAGGAGAGACGTGCGTTGCGGAACTGTCCGTGTACCGACCCCTTTTCCGAGATGGGCAGCGGAAACTCTCTGACGATATGTGTGGATGGGATTTCCATTACCACCACCTTGGCGGGACGGCCGTTTTGCACGAACACCACATGTTGGCGCCCAATGGGTTGGATGGTGTGTATCTCCGTTCCTTCCGGGGCGGCATATGCCCAAAGTGTTTTCCCGTCCTGTGTGATTTCGGCTATACCATACTGATGTGCCACGAGGATATGGCCGTCGGTCATGAGCACCGCATCGCTGATTTCGCCTCTTTTCAGTTGGTCGTCATAACTCCAGGTCACCTGTCCTTCTTTGACGATGAACATCCTGCGTTGCTTGCTTTGTCCGGCATAGAAAAAGTCATGACGGGCAAGACTTTCGTCCACCTCCTGAGCTGATAATCCTCCTGCTGTGAAAAAGGCCAAGGAAAGAAAAAGAAATGATAGTTTGTTCATGTTATGTCTGCTTTGATGGAACAAAGTTATGTAGATTAGGCTATATTTACCTCGATAAAACGTCCGTTTTATTGGTAATATTGTCTGAAATCACTATTTTTGCACACCAACCCATCTAAAAGCATGACAAAAAAAATACTTGCCATGGTTCTTTGTCTAATGGCATTGGACGCATGGTGCCAGATACCACTTAAATCGCACACTCTCGACACCGATGACGGATTGCCAAGCAACTACATCATCAACATGGTGCAGGACCCGCAGGGATATGTGTGGATGGCCACGTCCGACGGTCTGTGCCGCTACGACGGTTATTCCTTTGACATCCACAAGCACACAACCGACAGCAACGACTCGCTGCTGCTCAGCAACCGCGTGCGCGAACTCCACCAGAACCCTAACGGACTGCTTTTCGTGCGCCTGCAGGGAGAGCAATACAGTTGCTATGACACCAACCGCAAGCGTTTCATCCCCTTCATCCCCGATGGAAAGAATCACCGCAACTACTGCGACTGTGCATTTATGCCCGATGGCACCACCTGGCTGTGGTATGACTACACGGGGTGCATCGAGGTGACCTACCGCGATGGAAAGGTGGAGAGCCGCGAATACAACAAGGAGAATGGACTGTTGCGTTCCAACAACGTGAATTTCGTCGATGCCGACAGCAGGGGACGTATTTGGGTGGGTACCCAGGAGGGACTGTATCTGAAGAAAGACGGACAACTGAGGCTTGCGGAGGGCAAGACAGGTTTTGTAGCGGTGGCGGAAGTGAGTGGCATTACCTATTTTGCCACCACCGACCACCGCATCATGCATGTTGGTGATGATGCTGTGCTGACTGTCGATGTGGATGGTTGGCCAGGATGGACTGCCGGCAACCGAGTGCGCGGACTTGTACCGCTCGGTGACCAACTGCTTGTCGTCACCGACCGCACGACCTACAGTTATGACACGAAGCGGCATCAAGTGGGGGTCGGCAGCGTACAGATACCAGGAGGAACGGTGAGCCGCGACAACACCGGACGTTATTATGTGATGGACCGCTCGGTCGTCATCCATTATTTCGACACCCAGCATGGCGAGACCTACACTTTCCCTGTCCTCGACGGCAGGCTGCTCAGCAAGAGAGGGGTTAGTCCGTGCAGCGTGCTCACCGACCACGACGGAAATATCTGGATTTCCACGTTGGGCAACGGCCTTTTTGTCTTCGACCCTACCACGCACACCCTTGAGCACCACTCGCCCAAGATAAGCGTGAGGTCGCCCATACAGACCGACTATCTCTACGGCATGATGGCCGACCGGTCGGGCAACATCTGGCTGTCGCAGGAGAACATGGGCATCAGCGTGGTGACCGCCATGCCCAAGAGCGTGAAAAGGCTCACCGCCACCAGCAGCCTGTCGCCCGACTACACCAACCTCTTCCGGTCACTGCACCAAACAGCCGACGGTAGGGTCTGGGCCGGCAACTTCACCGGCGGTTCATTCCTCCTTGACGGCGGTGCGTTGCAACCCGCCCAACTGGGCATCAACGACGACCTCCTGTCCATCTGTATTGACAGCAAGGGCCACCGGTGGGTGGGGACACGCAGCAATGGCGTCTATGTGGATGGCCGCCAGTATGCCAACAATTCGGGCGATGCCTCATCGCTCCCCCACGGAAAGGTTTTTGATATCTTGTGTGACAGAAAAGACCGTGTGTGGGTGGGTGTGAACATGGGGGCGCTGTGCCTTGCCATTCCGCAGGCCGACGGGTCCTACCGTTTCCAACGCTTTCTCGAAGACCAACCGCTCATGCGCAACATCACCGTGCTCATCCAGACCAAGGCAGGACATATCTTCACGGGTTGCGGTAATGGAATCGTTGTCTTCGACCCCGAGCGACTCATCCACGACCCCAAAGCATACCATTACTACACAGCAGACAATAGCAATTTGGGGTATTTCGAGATACGCGACATCTTTGAGGATAAGGACGGAAAGGTGTGGCTCGCCTCCGCAGGAGGAGGTCTCTACCGTGTGGACAACCCCGCCGATGTGGAACATCTCTCTTTTGAGCGCTTTACCACCGACCAAGGCTTGGCCGACAACACTGTCAACAGCATCGTGGCCGACAGGAAGGGGAAACTGTGGATAGGCACACACTATGGCCTGTCGAAACTCGACACACAGTCGATGCGCTTCTCCACTTATTACCTCTCAGCCGACAAATTGGGTGATGTGTACAGCGAAAACTCGTCGTGTCTGTTGGGTGACGGCACCCTTGTCTTCGGCACCAACAACGGCGTGGTGTGTTTCAGTCCCGACCAGGTGCAACCCCACCAGGTGGGTGAGAGCCATCTCGCCATCACCAGTCTGCTCATCAACGGCACACCCTACCGCGAGGGTGACGCAGAGGGGCGGCTCAGACTCTCCCATCGGCAGAATTCACTCACTTTCCGCTTCTCCGACCTCGATTTCGGTTATCCTCACAACACGGAGTATGTCTATTGGCTTGAGGGCGCCGACAGGGGGTGGAGTCAACCAACACGACAAAACGAAGCGGTGTACAAAGACCTTCAACCAGGTTCCTACATCTTTCATGTGCGTCGCGCTGATGACCAAAAGGAAGTGGTGATGCGGGTGCTCATCCGTCAGCCATGGTGGAATACCTGGTGGGCATGGCTCATCTACCTTACCCTTATCGGGGCACTCGCTTGGTATGTCATCCGTCTTTTACTCATCACCTATTCAATGCGCAACCGCATCAGAATGGACAAGGAGATTTCCGACTTCAAACATCGTTTCTTCATGGACGTGAGCCATGAGTTCCGCACGCCGCTCACCCTCATCGTGGGGTCGATGGAGCGCATCAGGAAAGCCGGCGACATGCCGGCAGCCATCCGGCAGCCCATCGCCAACATGGGGAGGAGCACCGACCGCCTCAAGAGGTTGGTCAACCAATTGTTGGAGTTTGACAAGCACCAGCATGGCAAACTCTCGCTGCGCCTGCAGCAGACCGATGTGGTAAAGTTGCTGAGGGACATCACCATGGGATTCGGCGACATGGCATACAACAAGGAGATTAACCTGCAGTTTGTGCCCTTTGCACAGCATGAGGAGATGTATGTGGACCGCAGTTTCATCGACAAGATTGTCTATAACTTGCTCAGCAATGCGATGAAATACACGCCGAGGAAAGGCGATGTCACCGTGAGGGTGAAAAAGGATGATGGTCACTTGGTGGTGCGTGTGGAGGACACGGGTATCGGTGTACCAAAGGAAAAACAGCCTCAATTGTTCACCCGCTTTATGCAGACCAATGTGGTGGCGGACAGCATGGGCATCGGACTGCATTTCACAGCGCAGCTTGTAAAGGCACACCATGGTACCATCCATTATGAGGAAAATCCTCTGGGAGGCAGTGTCTTCGTTGTTGCCATCCCTCTCTCTACTGACGGCTATCAGCCAGAGGATTTCATGGAGGGCAGCAGTCTGGAGGAGGAGATGCACCACGATGAATTGTTGCACCAATACCGCGAGGTGGCTGCCGAACCCCTCAACGACCGTACGGTGCTCATTGTGGAGGACGACGGGGATGTGAGAGACTATCTCAGGGGTGAGTTGGCGGCATATTTCAAAGTTGTCACCGCACAGGATGGGGCAGAGGCACTCACCCTCATCGGCGAGGGAAAAACTGTGGACCTCGTGGTGAGTGACATCCGCATGCCCGTGATGGACGGTATCGAACTCCTCAAACGTGTCAGGGCAGATGATGACTTGTTTGACATCCCCTTCATCCTGCTCTCCGCCATCACCACTGTGGAGAAACAGTTGGAGGGTGCCCGTTTTGGGGCGGATGCCTATATTGCCAAACCATTCAGTCCTGCCCTGCTCATCGGCAAGAGCATCTCGCTCATCCAGCAGCGCGACAGGTTGAGGGCGGTATATGGAAAAGGCAGTGATGGGAAGACGAGGGCTGGCGAGGATGCTGCTGGTGAGGCCCCGCTGCTTGCCAGCGAGCGCGACAGGAAGTTCCGCGACATTGTCGACATCAAAATCTCGCATGAGATGGGCAATCCCGACTTCGTAGTTGACGACTTAGTGCAATGCACAGGATACGGTCGCTCACAGTTTTACAGCAAGATGATGGAGGTGACGGGAAAGACGCCGAAGGACTATATCCGCATGCGCCGTATGACACGTGCGGCTGAGTTGCTGCGCAGTGGTGAGATGATTACCGTCGCTGAGGTGGCATACAAGGTGGGATTCTCCGACTCCCTCTATTTCAGCCGCTGCTTCAAGCAGTATTTCGGTGTCACACCCTCGAAATATATGAAGGACTGAAATAGATGAAAAACGGCGGCCATCTGTCACAGACGGCCGCCGAAATCTTTTTACCTAAAAACCTATTACATTTTTAACTACTAAGTAGAATAACCTATCTGATTAATTAGTATCCTGGGTTCTGCCATGCCTTCTTCTGAGCATCGGACAAGTTGGTGCCGTCCTCGTTCTGAAGGATGTCGATGAAGGCCTGTGGGATGGGCCTAAGCTCATGCTTGTTGGCTGTGATGTTGGGTGCTGCCTCAGGATTGAAAGCTTTGGCACGTTTGATGAGCAGGCCTGCGCGGCTCAGCTCTTCCCAACGGTTCCACTCGCCGAGCAGTTCGCGTGTGCGCTCGTTAAAGATGAAGTTGAGCATGCGGTCATAGTCGCTTGAGCAGCCCAAAGTGGCAAGCACAGCCTCATCCTCAGCAGGCAACTGCTTGTAATTGGCAATCTGGAGGTTGGAAGGAGCGGTGGTGCGCTCGATACCGGTGGAGAGATAGTAGGAACTTTTCCAGGGGTTGGAAGCCTCCCACACTTTCTGGTTGGTCATCTTGGTGTTGCTCTCGTTGACGCATCCACTGGTGGCGCCATTGGTGGAGTTGCTCTCAAATGCGATGGAACCGTCAACATAATACTCGCGGTCCTCGTTGGCCTTCCACTGTCCGCGAGCACGCAGCACGTTGACGGTGTTGATGGCATCTTGATAGTTGCCCAGGCGCACCTGTGCCTCAGCCTTGATAAGGTAGGTCTCGCCGGAGCGTGCCATGATTACGTCGCGGTGGGCATCGCCCTTCTCTGCTGAACGTGAACCGTCGGTGCATTTGTTGATGCCGCAGAATACGTTGGAAGTGGCTGTGTTGCCGCTCACGCCATAGTTGTAGAGGGCATATTTGCCGCCGAGGTAGACGGGGAACACGTTGGGCACCCATTTACCCGTCTCGGGATGTACGAAGGTATGAGCCTGTGCGCCACGGCCGAAGGTGCCATAGGTGGACTCGTCCTGGAAGCGCGGGTCATCTTTCTTGTTGAGGATGAACACGATGCCATAGTCGCCGATGTTGGGCACGGCATCGAGGGAGATGCCATTGTCATCAGCCACCTTGTCGGGGTCATATACAGAAACTTCCTTGCCCTCGGCATTCTTTATTTTCTTCATGGTGGGGATATTGTTCAGACCATAGACAGTCTTGAAGGTCTTCCACATACGGGCATCGTTGACATTGTCGAAGATGGCATAGGTGTACTCCGTTGGACGGCAGCGCTGGAAGTCCATCTCACCGATGAACTGACCACGCTTCACCCATGAGCCGGAGAAGTTGGAGAACTGCGGGCCAAAATAGTTGTAGGTGCGGTTGCCGAATCGTCCCTGGGTGGAGGTGGCATCGTTGTGTTCGGCGCACATAAGCACTTCCTTGGAACCCTCGATGGCGCAGTCGACACCGGTCCATTTGGCATAGAGGTTGGCGTAGTCGGCCTCTAATGGGCATGCATCAATAACCTCGTTGCAAAGGGAGATGACACGGTTGAGGTCGGCATTTTTGTCATATTTGCCGTTCCAACTGGCGCAGCGCTCGCTCTGACGGAAAAGAAGAGCTTTAGCGAGGAAGTGGGCAGCGGTGTATTTTGTCCAAGTACCGTTGCCGCGCCATTTGTCGGTGCGCAGGTTGTTGTATGCATTCTCAAAGTCTGAGATGACCAGATTGAGTGTCTCCTCCTCACTGGCGCGGGAGTAGTTTTTGTTGACGCCGGAGGCTGGTTCGGTCTGCAGCACAACGCCTCCATACTGAGCGAAGAGACGGTAGTAGTTGTAGCCGCGGAGGAAATAGGCTTCGCCCAAAGCGCTCTTGCGTGCGGTCTCATCACTCACCTGCTCAGCACGGGCAAGCACGAGGTTGGCGGTGGAGATACCGTAGTACATCTGATTCCAGAGTCCTGACACAGGCGGGCAGTTCTTATTGGCGGCTCCTATAGCGGGAGTACAGTCCAAGGGTTGCAGGCGGTTGTCATAGGTGTTCCAAGGCTCTGAGGTGAGGTCGGCTCCGTTGGTGAATTCATCGCATCCGTAGAGAGTGATGCCATATGCCCACTCATAGCCAAAGTGCCAGCGGATGTTGCCATAGAGACCGGCAGCCATGGAGAGAGCGCCTTCCTCGGTCTTGAGCAGGTCCTCGGAGAGGAGGTGTCCACCGTTCTCCTCAAGGAAGCTGTCGGTACATGAAGTGGAACCGGCGGCAATCAGCACGGCGACCACACATTTGGTGATTTTATTGATATATTTCATGATTGTTTCCTTTCTTGGGTTGTTTTCGACTGTTGATGGTTTTTTCTCCTCATATATTTAGAAGTCAAGTTGAAGTCCAACGGTAAAGCCTCTGTTGAAGTAGGTGGCTCCGGTGTCGAGGTCCATGAAGTCGACCGATGAGGCAAGCATGCCGAGATTTCTGCCTTGGACATACACTTTGGCACCCTGGATTCCGATGCGGTTGCAGAGCGACTTGTCAAAGCGGTAGCCCAGTGACAGGTTGCGGATTTTGATGAATGAGGCATCCTTGAATCCCAGGAGGCTGGAATAGGAGTCGCCACCAGCGGTGCTGTAGACGGGCTTCTGCCAGTCGGCATTGGGGTTGTCGGGTGTCCAGTAGTCGATTTGGCGCTGTGCGTACATGCCATACTGTCCTTCACCGCCTGTGCTGATCATATACTTGAAGCGTCCGAAGAGGTCGAGGGTGAGTTCAATTCCCTTCCAAGAGAAGGTGTTGCTCCATCCGAGTGTCCAACGTGGGTTGCGGTTGCCGAGGATAACACGGTCATCCTCATCAATCTTGTAGTTGCCGTCCTGATCGACAGGCTTGATGCTGCCCACGGAGAATTTATGTCCGTTTTCGTTGAACTTAGCCATCTCTGCGGCATCGCTCTCCTGCCAGAGACCGTCGTTTTGGTAACCATAGAAGACAGCGATGCTCTCGCCGATAAACCAACTGTTGGCGATGTCGTCTTCCTTACCATTGGCGAGTTCTACAATCTCATCCTTCTGATAGGCGGCATTGATGGCGCTGCTCCACTCGAAGTCGGCCACGCGAACGGGAATCACGTTGAGGGTAAGGTCGAAACCTTTGTTTTTCGTCGAACCGATGTTGTCCATCATTGCGGGATAGCCGGTGAGTGACGGCAGCGACTGTTGCAAGAGCAGGTCTTTTGTCTTTGAGGTGTAGAGGTCGAGGCTGCCGTTGATGCGTCCGCGCAGGAAACTGAAGTCGATACCCAAGTTGTATTGTGTGGTCTTCTCCCATCCGAGTTTCTTGTTGGCGAGCATGGTCTGGCTATTGGTGTAGTAAGGCTCATTGGTGATGAGGATACGTTCGTTGCCGGTGCTGAACGGCATGTAGAACGACTGAATGGTGCCCAATGTTCCATAGGCGCTCACGGAAGAGTTGCCGGTGGTACCCACGCCGAAGCGGAGTTTCAGTTGGTCGAGCCAATCAACATCTTTGAGGAAGCTTTCCTGCTCCATGCGCCAACCAATGGCCATTGAGGGGAAGAAACTCCATTTGTTGCCCTCGGCGAGGACGGAGGCGCCATCATAACGACCGGAAACAGTGAGCAGGTAGCGGTCCTTGAACGCGTAGTTGAAGCGTGCCATGTAGGAGAGCAGCGTGTTCTGCGAGAAACCAGAACTCATACCAGCCTTGTTGTCGGTATTGGTCACGTCGATATCACCGAAGTTGTTCCAGAGGAACGAGGGCATGTAGATGCGTTCAGCGCTCATGCCGCTGCTCTCTGCATTGTATTTGGTGGCGCTGTGGAGAAGAGTAACGCCGATGGTGTGGTCACCGAAGATGCGGTTGTAGAGCAGCATGTTGTCGAGGGTCCAGGTAAAATGGCGGTTGTCGTTGCGACGAGCAAAGTTGTTGCTGCCCTTGCGGGTGGCGGAGCTGGCATCGAGGAACATGCCGGTGCGGGAGTAGCGGAAGTCAGGACCAAACTGCATCTTGTACATCAGACCCTGCAGCGGTTCAAGAATCTTGCCGAAGTCAATCTGTCCGTAGAAACTACCCATCGCGCGAAAGTACTCACGGTTGTCGCTCGATTTCTTCCACTCGTCCATGACGGTGTAGGCGTTGACCACTGAACCGCCCGGCTGGTCGATGATGTCACCAGAGGCATTGTAAGGTACGGTGTAGTGGGGCAGAGCCTTGGCGGCGCTGTAGATATCGACAGGGCCGGAAGAGGTGCCAACCTGACCCGTGCGGGAGTAACCATATTTCTGCTTGCTCCAGGAGGCATTGATCGAACCGCCAAGTTTAAACCACTTTGTGGCTTGGATGTCGGTGGTCATGGCTACGTTGTAGCGCTTGAATTGCTGACCTTTCTGGGTACCTTGGTTGTCGAGGTAACCAAAGGAGAAAGAGCTCTGCAGGTCTTTCGTACCGCCAGCACCACGGATGTTGTGTTCCTGGGTGATACCTGTTTGGGTAACGAAGCCTTCCCAGTCGGTGTCGCTGACGAGCGAACCGTTCCATGAACCGTTGGCCCAGCCTTTGTTCACATTGGCAAGGGCAGCGTCATCACCGGAGAAGAAGTCCTGGTCGAGTTTTTGGTCAGGCTGGTCGCCACGGGGATAGAGGTCGGGGTTGGAGTTGTGGTATGCCCAGCGACGCCATGTGATGTAGTCACTGGCGCTGAATGCAGGACTCTTGTCCACCAATTTCTCGAAAGTCATGCTGCCCGAGTAGGTGAGTTGCAGTTTGCCTTCCTTACCGCGTTTGGTGGTGATGAGCACCACACCGTTGGCACCACGGCTGCCGTAGATGGCAGTAGAGGAAGCATCCTTCAGGATGTCGATGGCCTCGATGTCGCGGGGGTTGAGGTTGTCGATGCCGTCGCTCACGGGGATACCGTCGACAACATAGAGCGGTGAGTTGGAGGCATTGATGGAGCGGCTACCACGGATGAGGATGCTGCCCACTGTACCGGGACGCTCGCTGGTGGTGATGTCGACACCGGCAGCCTTGCCCTGGAGGGCTTCAAAGGCATTGCTCACAGGACGACTGTTGAGCTGCTCCTCATTGACACGGGTGAGGGCACCTGTCACATCGCTCTTGCGCTGGATGCCGTAACCCACCACAACCACTTCATCAAGTAGGGCATTGTCCTCTTTAAGCACCACGTTGTGGGTGGACTGACCTGCCACCTTCACGTTCTGGGTGAGGTAGCCCACATAGCTGAACGTCAGTGTGGCATTGGCGGGTGCCTCGAGAGAGTACTTGCCGTCAAGGTCGGTGATGGCTCCTACATTGGCGCCATTCTCGACAACGGTCACACCGATGAGCGGCTCGCCTGACTCATCGGTCACCGTGCCTGTCACTTTCTGCTTCTGCGCACCTTGCGCAAATACTGTCTGCTGTACGCCGAAAAGCATGCCCAGACAGATGAAAAGCATCAAAAAAATGTGTTTCTTTGACATAGGGTTTTAGTTAGGTGATTGATTATTTTGTTAAAAGTTTGGTTGTCTATTGGTTATTCCCAGTGTTTCTCGTTGGGGTATTTTTACTGTTTTCTTCGGTTTCTTCGCTGCAAAATTAGATTGATTGCTACTTCCATACTATGTAAAATCGTACAATTTGCATTGAAAATCGTACAATTATAGTTCACAGATGGTAGTTTTTGGGGGGAGTTTGGGAGTTTAGACAGAAGTATTGCTTGTTGGAAAATCCTGAGGCTTTCCAATCATCGGTTTTTCACATATATTATTTGGACGCATACACAAAACGGCCACAATAGTGTGGTAAACGCTTATCTATGCACAAAATTATTCCAAAATGTGTATATTTATTAAGATTCTGTTATTTGTATACATTATTTATTCATGTGTGCGCAAAACAATGATTTTTTATTCAAAAACATTTTGCCATATCAATAAAAATTGTGACCTTTGCACGAAATTTTTTGCAAAAATATAGAATCTATGGCAGAACAATTGGAAATCAAGGAATTGGACAACGTGGTCGTTCGCTTCTCTGGCGACTCTGGCGACGGTATGCAGTTGGCAGGCAACATCTTCTCTACGGTGTCCGCCTCTGTAGGTAATGGCATTTCGACATTTCCCGACTATCCCGCCGACATCCGTGCCCCGCAAGGGTCACTCACCGGCGTGTCGGGATTTCAGGTGCACATTGGTGCGGGACGCGTATATACCCCAGGCGACCAGTGCGACGTGCTTGTGGCAATGAATGCCGCAGCGCTCAAGACACAATACAAGTTTGCCAAACCCCAGGCGACCATCATCATCGACACCGACAGTTTCGGTGCCAGTGACCTGAAAAAGGCCAATTTCGCTACTGAGGACTATCTCGGCGAGATGGGTATCGACCCCGACCGCGTGGTGTCCTGCCCTATCTCCAAGATGGTGAAGGATTGCCTCGCCGACAGCGGCATGGACAACAAGGCGGTTCTCAAATGCCGCAATATGTTCGCCCTCGGTCTCGTGTGCTGGCTCTTCAACCGTGACCTCAACCTGGTTGCCAACTTCCTGCGTGAGAAATTCGCCAAGAAGCCCGCTATCGCCGAGAACAACATCAAGGTGGTGCAGGCAGGATTTGACTACGGACACAACGTGCATGCATCGGTGCCCGCCACCTACCGTATCGAGTCGAAGTCGAAGGTGCCCGGACGCTACATGGACATCACCGGCAACAAGGCCACAGCCTACGGACTCATCGCAGCCGCAGAGAAGGCCGGACTGAAGTTCTACCTCGGTTCATACCCCATCACCCCAGCCACCGACATCCTGCACGAACTCTCCAAGCATAAGTCTTGTGGTGTCATCACCGTGCAGTGTGAGGATGAGATATCGGGATGTGCCAGTGCTATCGGCGCCTCCTTCGCAGGTGCACTTGCCGCCACCTCTACCTCTGGTCCTGGCATATGCCTTAAGTCAGAGGCAATGAACCTCGCCGTCATCGACGAACTTCCGCTCATCATTATTGATGTGCAGCGCGGCGGACCCTCCACCGGACTGCCCACCAAGAGCGAGCAGACCGACCTGTTGCAAGCCCTCTGGGGGCGCAATGGCGAGTCGCCCATGCCTGTGGTGGCTGCCACCAGTCCCACCGACTGCTTCGATGCCGTCTATGCCGCTGCCAAGATAGCTCTCGAGCATCTGACTCCTGTCATCCTGCTTACCGACGCTTTCGTTGCCAACGGTTCGGCTGCATGGAAACTCCCCACCATGGAAGAACTGCCCGACATCCGTCCACACTATGTCAAACCTGAGCAGAAAGGCAATTACACCCCATATGAGCGCGACCCAGAGACGCTGGTGCGCTACTGGGCCATCCCGGGACAGGAGGGTTACACCCATATCCTAGGCGGTCTGGAGAAAGACGGTGCCACCGGTGCCATCTCCACCGACCCAGAGAACCACGACCGCATGTGCCGGTTGCGTGCTGAGAAGGTGGCACGCATCCCCGTGCCCGATGTAGAGGTGGCAGGCGACAAGGACGACGCCGAACTCCTCATCGTGGGATTTGGAGGAACCTACGGACATCTCTACTCCGCTATGGAGGAACTGCGCGCCAAGGGTAAAAAAGTGGCCCTTGCTCATTTCGGCTTCGTCAACCCGCTGCCCGCCAACACCGCCGAGGTGCTCAAGAAATACCCGAAGGCTGTGGTGGCAGAGCAGAACCTCGGACAGTTTGCCGCCTACCTGCGCACACAGGTCGATGGCTTCGTACCCTACCAGTTCAACCAGGTGAAGGGACAGCCTTTCGTGGTTGCCGAACTCGTGAATGCGTTTGAAGAGATTTTGAAGAAATAAAACAGACAAGGTCATGACAGAATATAAAGCACAAGATTATAAGAAGGGACAGCCAAGGTGGTGTCCCGGATGCGGCGACCATTTCTTCCTCGCATCACTCCACAAGGCTATGGCTGATGTAGGCGTGGCTCCCCATGAGATGGCGGTCATCTCAGGTATCGGATGCAGCAGCCGACTGCCATACTACGTGAGTACCTACGCCATGCAGACCATTCATGGAAGGGCAGCCTCTATCTCTACCGGAGCCAAGGTGGCCAACCCCAACCTCACCGTGTGGCAGGTGAGCGGCGACGGCGACGGACTCGCCATCGGCGGCAATCACTTTATCCATGCCATGAGGCGCAACATTGACATCAACATGATTCTGCTCAACAACCGCATCTACGGACTGACAAAAGGGCAGTATTCACCCACTTCCCCCCGTGGTTTCGTCTCGAAGTCAAGTCCCTATGGTACTGTAGAGGACCCATTCCGTCCGGCTGAGCTCTGTTTCGGTGCAAGAGGACGTTTCTTCGCCAGAGCAGTGGCCACGGATGCTCAGGGCACTGTCGATGTGCTCAAGGCTGCCTACTTCCACAAAGGAGCGGCTGTGTGCGAAATCCTGCAGAACTGCGTCATCTTCAATAATGGTGCCTACGACCCCATCTACACCAAAGAGGGTCGCAAGAAGAATGCCATCTATGTGAGGCACGGCGAAAAACTCGTCTTCGGCGAGAATAATGAGTTTGGCCTGGTGCAGGAAGGCTTCGGTCTCAAGGTGGTGACAATCGGCGAGGACGGCTACACACTCGACGATGTGCTGGTGCATGATGCACACTGTGAGGACAACACCCTCCAATTGAAACTCGCCATGATGGACAACGAACATGGGTTCCCCGTAGCTCTTGGTGTCATCCGCGACGTCGCCGCTCCTACCTACGATGCAGCTGTAAAAGCTCAGATTGAGGAGGTAAAGGCGCAGAAGAAATACCATAATTTCATGGAGCTTCTGGAAACCAATGACACGTGGGAGGTAAAGTAATTTTGTAAACCCAACGTTACAAATGAGTTGTACACTCGGAAAACTTTGCTAAAAAGTTTAAACAAAACGAGTTGCACAACTCATTTTTTGTGTGCAACACCTTTGGTATTACATCCTTTTTTGTTAATTTTGCGGGCGAAAAAGATCAAGGTAAAGAGAATAACTCATTTTATTAACAAAAATACATCATGGCAAAGTTAGATTTGACACAGTATGGCATCACGGGATCAACCGTGATAGCACATAATCCATCGTATGAGTACCTCTATGAGGAAGAAACAAAGGCTGACCTGACCGGATTCGACAAGGGTCAGAACACAGAGCTCAATGCTGTTAATGTGATGACTGGTATCTACACTGGACGCTCACCTAAGGACAAGTATATCGTATGCGACGCTCAGAGCAAAGACAAGGTGTGGTGGACCACTGAGGAATACAAGAACGACAACCACCCCATGAGTGAGGAGGTTTGGGCAAAGATTAAGGACATCGCCATCAAGGAACTCTGCAACAAGAACCTCTATGTGATGGACGCTTACTGCGGTGCCAACGAGGCAACCCGTCTTCGTGTTCGCTTCATTATGGAGGTGGCATGGCAGGCTCACTTTGTCAAGAACATGTTCATCCAGCCCACAGAGGAAGAACTGGAGACTTTCGAGCCCAACTTCGTTATCTACAATGCTTCGAAGGCAAAGGTGGAGAACTATAAGGAACTGGGACTCAACTCTGAGACTTGCGTGGCATTCAATACCACAAGCCGTGAGCAGTGCATCATCAACACATGGTATGGCGGTGAGATGAAGAAGGGTATGTTCTCCATGATGAACTACTTCCTCCCGCTTCAGGGCATCGCTTCAATGCACTGCTCTGCCAACACCGACATGGAAGGCAAGAACACCGCCATCTTCTTTGGACTCTCCGGAACTGGCAAGACCACTCTCAGCACCGACCCGAAGCGTTTGCTCATTGGTGATGACGAGCACGGATGGGATGACGAGGGCGTGTTCAACTTCGAAGGCGGCTGCTATGCCAAGGTCATCAACCTCGACAAAGAGAGTGAGCCTGACATCTACAACGCCATCCGCCGCAATGCCCTGCTTGAGAACGTCACCGTGGACGAGGCAGGCAAGATTGACTTTGCTGACAAGAGCGTCACAGAGAACACCCGCGTGAGCTATCCCATTGAGCATATCGAGAAGATTGCTGCCAAGGTGAACGGCAAGAGCGCAGGTCCCGATGCAGAAAACGTCATTTTCCTCTCCGCCGACGCATTCGGCGTGCTGCCTCCCGTCTCCATCCTGACACCGGAGCAGACCAAGTATTACTTCCTCTCTGGCTTTACCGCCAAACTGGCTGGTACAGAGCGCGGCATCACAGAGCCCACTCCCACTTTCTCGGCTTGCTTCGGACAGGCATTCCTCGAGCTGCATCCCACCAAGTATGCAGAGGAACTCGTGAGGAAGATGGAGAAGAGCGGTGCTAAGGCTTACCTCGTCAACACAGGTTGGAATGGTACAGGCAAGCGTATTTCCATCCGCGACACCCGTGGTATCATCGACGCCATCCTCGGCGGTGATATCCTGAATGCTCCTACCAAGAAGATTCCTTACTTTGACTTCGAGGTTCCGACGCAGCTCAATGGCGTGGCTTGGGGCATCCTCGATCCTCGCGACACCTATCAGAACCGCAATGAGTGGGAAGAGAAGGCTAAGGATCTGGCTGGCCGCTTCATCAAGAACTTCAAGAAATATGAGGGCAATGAGGCTGGTAAAGCTCTCGTCGCAGCTGGTCCGAAACTGTAATTAAGGTTTTGCATCAAGAAACTTGATTGACAACAGAAGGGGCTTACTCAATGCAAGCCCCTTCTATTTGCTTTTTTGAACATAGTTTATTGAAATGTATATGGAGAGATATCGCTTGTTGCTTTTGCTTTTATTCCCACTGTTATTGTCATCGTGCTTCAAAGACGAACTGATGAACACAGAGTGCGACATCCTTGACGCATGGGTTGACGGTGATGAGTTTAAGGAACTTTTCTACCAGCCTGAGACAGATATGCGCTTTGACAAAATATCGTCCACAGAGAATCGTATCGTATTCACTGTGCGCTCAATGCTGTCATTGCCCGGCGAAATACCCGTACATTTCAATCTGACTCCGGGTGCTACCATCCAACCTGCCAATGGATCGGTGCAGAATTTCAAGAATCCAGTTGTATATACCGTCACCTCGGAAGACGGAGCATGGCATAGGGAATATATCGTGGAGTTCCGCGAACCTGACCTTCCGAAACTTCACTATGATTTCGAGGATAATGAACTCAAATTAGAGAGAGTGTCTTTCTTGTTTTTCGATGTGAATGTCAGTTACTTCTCTTGGTATGAGACTGACGAAAAAGGTGAGCACCAGAATATCTGGTCGACGGGCAACCCGGGATTTGGCATGGGCAACTCAAGTGCCAAGGAATTTGACTATCCCACAATTCCGGATGATAATGGCTATGAGAAAAAATGCGTGAAACTGGTGACCAGGGATGCCGGACCATTCGGCAAACCCATGAACAAACCTATAGCAGCCGGCAACCTCTTCCTTGGTAAATTTGATGTCGATGAGGTGATGACCAATCCTCTGGCAACAACCAAGATGGGCATCAGGGCACCCTTCGATGAGGACCCCATCAAGGTGACCGGATTCTACAAATATCATCCTGGAGCCGAATACATCAACGAGAAGTCAGAAGTCATCCCAGGCAAGGTGGATGAAGGACATATCTACTCTGTTGTCTACCGCAACAAGGACGAGAATGGGAATCCCGTGATTCTTGACGGCTCCAACGTGCTCTCCAGCAAGTATATTGTGAAGAAAGCCGAGATGGCATCGTTGCCTCCCACCGATGAATGGACACCTTTTGAGATGTTCTTTGAGGGTGAAGAACTGGATGAGCAATTGCTTGACAGCAGAGGATACAACTTTGCACTCGTGTTCTCATCAAGCAAGGATGGTGCAAAATTCCTCGGTGCCATCGGAAGCACATTATATATAGATAAGGTGTCGGTTGTCCTTGAGAAAGATGACGAAGAATAAAAATGAAAAGCATGAAAAAGATAGCAACAATATTGGCACTCATCATCATCGTCGTGCTTCCTGAAAGAGCTATGGCTGGCAATCTGCTGGAAAGCATCAAGTTGAAAGCGCGCGCTGGATACAGCATCGGTGGAACAGCACCGCTCGGAATACCCGCCACCATCAGGAGTCTGGATGCCTATAGGCTGACTCCCTCTTTCATGGGGGGTGTGGATGCCATGACACAGATAAGTGGAAACTGGGGCGCGATGGCAGGCGTTCGTTTTGAGAACAAGGCTATGGACTGTGAGATAACCACCAAGAACTACTACATGGAGGTGGTGAAGGGCGACAGCCATCTTGCGGGAATGTATACCGGAAGCGTAAGGCAGCAAGTGACGGAATGGATGTTCACGGTGCCTGTGATGGCTACCTATCAGGTGGGCAAGCATGTGCAACTCAAGGCCGGACCTTATGTTTCACTGCTGCTCAGCAAGGACTTCTCCGGATATGTGTTTGATGGATACCTCAGGCAGAATAATCCCACGGGAGCCAAAATCGTGATGGGGCATGAGGCGAACGAACGTGCCACATACGACTTCTCTGATGACATGCGCAGATTCCAGACCGGAGTCATGGTAGGTGCCGACTGGCAGGTGTACAAGAGACTGGGTGTGGCTGCCGACCTCAGTTGGGGACTCACTGGTGTCCACAAGAGTGATTTCAAGACCATTGAGCAGACCCTGTATCCCATCTACGGCACTATCGGCGTGTTTTATACTATCAACTGAGTCTGCATAGGAAAAGACGGCATTGGTCGAAAATTTGCTGGGCTTCGTCGAAATTGTTTTTGAGCTTGTTGATTACCACCTTATCTTTGCAGTGTAATTAACAACGAACATAAATAAAAACAATAAAAAAACAAGCCTTATGAAAAAGATTTTCGCATTCATCGCCGTGTGTTTCATGTCATTCCAGTTTGCAACCGCACAAAACGTGTATAACGAAGAATTCATCCAGGAGCAGATGCCACAATTCGTCGGTGGCGAGGAAGCTCTCTCTGAATGGATTGAGAACAACATCTCCTATCCCCTGATGGCAGATGTCAACTCCATCGAAGGCCGTGTGGTGGTCAGTTTTGATGTCAACGAGGACGGAAGCATCGGCAACATCCAGGTCGAGGAATATGCCGACCCCATCCTTGCCGACGAAGTGGTTAACCGCCTGCAGTACATGCCCAATTGGATTCCCGCCATGCAGAATGGCAGAAACGTGAAGGTGACTTACACCCTTCCTATTGTCTTCAGGAGTTAAAAAACGTTTGTATAAATATAGTTTGCAGGGACTTACTTGCAGTATGTCCGTTACTATGAAAGTGAGGAACAGATGCAGATTGGCATCCTAACATAAAAAGCAGAGGAAAACCTCTGCTTTTTATGTTTCATATCATGATGTAATTCAAGTTTCACATTTGCTCAATTATCAAGTAGTTGAATTATCAATTGTTCATCTACATATACCCCAGCCAGCGGAGGATGTCGTTGAGGTTGGCGACAATCATGAGCAGGATGAGGAGGCCGAAGCCGATGTACTCAGCGATGACAAGGAAACGCTCGCTGGGTTTGCGTCCCGTAATCATCTCGTAGAGCAGGAACAGGACATGCCCACCGTCTAAGGCGGGTATGGGGAGGATATTCATGAAGGCAAGGATAATGCTGAGGAACGCTGTCATGCGCCAGAACATCATCCAGTCCCACATCGGGGGGAAGAGACTGCCGATGGCACCAAAACCACCCAGTGACTTCGCACCGTCGGAGGTGAATACATATTTCAGGTCATCAACATAACTGCGGAGCACATCGATGCCATATCGGATGCCTGCAGGAAAACTCTCGAAGAAGCCATATTTGATTTCGATGGGCTTATAGTAACTCCAGATGCTTTTCTGTATGACGCCGAGTCGCATCTCCGTATCGAGCATGGTGCGCTTTGTTTCAGTGACACCGGTAGCATGGTGGGTGAAGGTGATGTCTACCGTGCGGCCTTTGATGCTGTCGGCCTTGGTGCCCTTGGCTGTCACGATGTCATTGAGCTTGCTTATCTCCAAAGTGAAGTCATTCCACGATTCCACAGCTTTGCCGTTGATGGAAAGGATTTTGTCGTCTTTCGCCATTCCAATTTTCTCTGCCACTGTGCCGGGCAGCACGCTATCTATCTCAGCCGGTACAAACGGTGTCACAAACGGGGGCTGCTTCTTGATCATCTCAAGCAGGTTGATGTTGCCGGGCAGGGTCAGCGACATGGCTTTCCCATCGCGGATGATGTCCACACGCTTTGCCTCGGAGATGTCGCGGTAGAGGTCGGTATTGAACGAGGTGAACTCGCCCTTGTCTGTTCCCACAAGGACATCACCGTCCTTGAATCCCAAACTTTTCGCCTCGGTATTGAATTTCATACCCATCGACATGTCCTTGGTCTGGATATATGACTCGCCCCAATGGTAGAGAACCATTGAATAGATGAAAAGAGCGAGCAGGAAGTTGACCAGCACACCACCAATCATGATGAGCAGGCGCTGCCATGCGGGTTTGGTGCGGAACTCATAGGGTTTCGGCTCCTCACTGAGTTTTTGGTTGGTCTCGTCAATCATTCCAGAGATGGCACAATAGCCGCCCAGAGGCAACCAACCGATGCCATACTCCGTACCCACATACTCCTTCTCCTTATGTTCGTTGCCATCCTCATCCTTCACCACTTTCTCGGGCACCACCACGGGTTTTTTCCTGAACAGGCGTCTGAACCAGGTGTCATAGGTGCTGAAAAGGTGAAACTTTGGGTTGAAGAAGACATAAAACCGCGTCACCCTCACTTTGAAGAGTTTGGCGAAGAAGAAATGTCCTCCCTCATGCAGCAGCACGAGGAGTGATATGGAAAGAATAAACTGTACCAGTCGGATTAAAAAAACACTGTTCATTTTTGATTATATGACAAAAAAATAAATTTCAAACCTCAAATCTCAAACCTCAACAACTCCATCGCGACCTTGCGAGCCTCGGCATCTGTCTGCACATAGGTGTCGTAAGAAGGGTTGGCATCGAAGGCCACGCGTTGCATGGTTTGTTCGATAATCTTGCCCATCTGCAGGAAGCCGCATTTGTCCTCAAGGAAGGCGCGGTTGACCACCTCGTTGGCAGCATTGACGATGCAAGGCATGTTGCCTCCCCTGCGGATAGCCTCGAAAGCGAGGGCGAGGCAGTGGAACTTCTCCAAATCGGGCTCGAAGAACTCCAGTGGATGGGTAAACAGGTTGAGGCGCTCGCTGCTCAACGGCAGGCGCTTGGGGAAAGAGAACGCATACTGGATGGGCAGACGCATGTCGGGCACGCCCAACTGAGCTTTTACCGAACCATCGTGGAACTGCACGGCACTGTGGACCACCGACTGAGGGTGGACGAGTACCTGAATGCGGTCGGCGGGAACGCCGAAAAGCCATTTTGCCTCGATGACCTCAAAACCCTTGTTCATCATCGTGGCGCTGTCGATAGTGATTTTTGCACCCATGTCCCAGGTGGGATGGCGCAGCGCGTCGGCTTTTGTCACCGTGGAAAGACGGTCGAGTGACATGGTGCGGAAGGGGCCTCCGCTGGCTGTGAGGAGAATTTTCTCTATCTCGTTGTCGTCCTCGCCCACCAGACTCTGGAAGATGGCTGAGTGTTCGCTGTCTACGGGGATGATGGGGGTGTGATTTTCCACTGCCAATTGGCAAATCAGTTCACCTGCCACAACAAGGGTCTCCTTGTTGGCAAGACAGATTTTCTTATGGGCTTTGATGGCATGGATGGTGGGAGAGAGGCCGGCGAAGCCCACCATTGCCGTGAGCACCATGTCGATGGGGTCGGCTTCCACAATCTCGTCGATGGCACGTGCTCCGGCATATACTTTGATGTCGGGCTCATCGGCGAGCAGGCTTGTCAGTTCATCATAGTGTGCCTCGTTGGCTATCACTACGGCGGCAGGGTGGAATTTCCTGGCCTGTGCCGCCAGTTCCTTCACTCGGTTGTTGGCAGTGAGGCAATAGACCTCATAGAGGTCGCTGTGCTCCTCGATAACCTCAAGGGCCTGGGTGCCGATGCTGCCTGTGGAGCCAAGGATGCATATCTGTTGTCTTTTCTTCATTTACCAAAACTAAAAATTCAAATTTCAAACCTCCAAAAGTCCTTCCGGGATGCGCATGGTGATGCAGCGTTGCTGGCGGTTGATGTCGTCGATGAGTTCGTCGTTGGCGGGGATGAGGACTGTCTGACCATCAGGAGTGAGCACCTCGAAGAGAGTGTTGATGGTGCTCAGGTCAACTCCTGTGACCTCACCCACGGTCTGTCCGCTGACGCTGTCGGCGATGGTGAATCCCACGATTTCGGTCCATGTGAGTTCGCCGTCATCACTGTCAGCGAGTTCACGGGGAAAATACACGTCGCACCCAGTTAGTTGGGCCGCCCGTGTGGCATCGTCGATGCCTTCGAACTTCACCAGTGCTGTCTCCTCGTTACGAAAACGGTATTCCTCAAAGAAGAATGGTACAAGGAGCCCCTCTGTCTCAACGAAGACATAGTCGGCCTCGACACGGTCGAACACATCATCAGTGAAATGAAAGGTCAGTTCACCTTTCACTCCATGTGTTTTACCCAATCGTCCTATCTTGAAAGTCTCAGGCATCTTCTAATCTTCTTTCCTCTCAATGTGGGCACCGAGAGCACGCAGTCGCTCTTCTATTTTCTCGTAGCCACGGTCAATCTGCTCAATGTTGGCGATTTGGCTCTTGCCTTCGGCACTTAGCGCGGCGATGAGCAGTGCGATGCCCGCACGGATGTCGGGACTTGACATACGTCCGGCGCGGAGCCTGAGGCTGTGGTCGTGGCCTACCACCACTGCGCGGTGGGGGTCGCAGAGGATAATCTGGGCGCCCATGTCAATCAGTTTGTCGACGAAGAAGAGGCGGCTCTCAAACATCTTCTGGTGGATGAGCACGCTGCCCTTCGCTTGGGTGGCAACGACGATGAACACCGAGATGAGGTCGGGGGTAAGACCTGGCCATGGTGCGTCGGCGATGGTCATGATGGTGCCGTCGATGAATGTTGACACCTCATATCGGTCGTGGTGTGGGATGAAGATGCCCTCGTCCGTATCCTCCACTTCAATGCCCAGTCGCTCATAGATGTCAGGGATGATGCCCAGGTTGTCGCGTCTCACATCCTTGATGGTGATGCCGTCGCCCACCATGGCTGCCATGCCGATAAAGGAACCCACCTCAATCATGTCGGGCAGGATACGGTGTGTGGCGCCATGCAGTTTCTCCACACCGACAATGGTGAGATAATTGGAGGCGATACCGGTGATGTTCGCACCCATGTTGTTGAGCAGGATGCACAACTGCTGGATATAGGGTTCGCAAGCCGCATTGTAAATCTTGGTCGTACCCTCGGCAAGAACTGCCGCCATGATGATATTGGCGGTGCCGGTCACCGACGCCTCGTCGAGAAGCATGTAGGTGCCTCTCAGCAGGTCGGCCTTCAGTTCATACACATCACGGCCTTTGATGGCCTCATAGCTCGCGCCCAGTTTGCCGAATCCCAAGAAGTGGGTGTCGAGACGGCGGCGGCCAATTTTGTCACCGCCGGGACGTGCCACCACAGCACGGTGGAAACGCGCCAGCAGCGGACCGATGGTGAGCACGCTGCCGCGGAGGGATGAGCATCTTCTGACGAACTCATCGCTCTCCAGGTAACTGAGATTGAGTTCTGAAGCCTGGAAAGTATAGTCGTGTTCATTATGCTTCTCAGTCCTCACTCCCATGTCATGCAACAGACCGATGAGGTTTTGTACGTCCAGTATATCGGGGATGTTGGTGATGTGCACCTCCTCCTCGGTGAGCAGACAGGCGCTGATGACCTGCAAAGCTTCGTTTTTGGCTCCCTGGGGGGTGATGGTACCCCTGAGTGGGTAACCACCCTCGATGACAAATGAACTACTCATGGATATGGGTTATTTCTTCCTTTTGCGTTGTTTCTCGGAAAACTCGCGCTCGTTGATTTTCTCGAAGACGAATTTTTTAGGGTCTAATTGGATGACACCGTCGGTGAAACGGGCGAGGTCGGAGATGACTTTCTCGTCATCAGCGGAACCGTGGCTCCATTGATAGAGGTCACGTTTCATGTGGTTGGCAGTCTGGCGGGCGAGTTCGTCACGTTCGGGACCCTCGGGCATGGTCTTGAGTTGTTCGAACAACTCAAATATCATATTGCCGTAATGGCGCACGGGTATGTCCTTCATCGGATACCCAAGGGGTTCCGGACGGGATGCAATCCTGGCAGCCTGACTCACGTCGCAGGGCCAGTCGATATCGAGTTGGAAGTTGCTCATCAGAGCCAGATGGTCCCATAGTTTGTGACGATGGTCGGCACTGCCGCTGTTGGCGGGGAACATACGTTCCATGATGGAGATGATGGTCTCCGCACATTGCTGGCGCTCCTCGCGTGAAGGAAGGGAGACGGCATGGTCGACCATCTTTTGTATCTCACGGCCATATTCGGGCATCAGCAGACGCTCTCTTTGTGTGTTGTAGTCTAATCCTTCTATATTCATTTCTTATGGTTGTTCAGTGTTCTCAATTCTCTTATAACAGTGGTTTTGAGGGCTTGGCGACAAAGTCCTTTAGGTAGAATGGGGTGAAGTAAGCCACGTCCTCATATAGCTGCAGTGCAATCCGCTTCTCGGCCAACGGCATCATGTGGCGGGCGAGCGGACGGATGTTCTCTATCAGATGGGCATTGGGATGACCGATGGTCTCCATGCACTTGGCGGCACCGTTGCCGAAGAAATACACGGGATGGGCATCCAGCCACTCACGATAGGTGTCGGCATCTACGATGTCGGCCTGTATGCCGCGTATGGGGCGCAGTGCACGGTCGTATATGGCGGCATAAACCTCCATGCGACGGGCATCGAGCATAGGGCAGAGCAGGGCATCGTCTTCCAGTTCACGACCCAGCAGTATCGGGACGCACAGCAGTTCCAATGTCGGGATGGCGATGAGCTTGAGGTTACGTCCGTAACACACCCCCTTAGCCATCGACACACCGATGCGCAGACCTGTATAGGAACCAGGCCCGCAACTGACGGCAACGGCATCAAATGGTATGGCGTGGTTGTCGGTAAACGACATGGCCTCATCTACAAAAGTGCCTAGTCGCTCGGCATGATTGGGTCCGGTGAGGTCCTCATCATGGTAGATGCAGGCGCCATCCTGACTCACAGCCACCGAGCAGGCATCAGTGCTGGTTTCAATATGCAAAATACACGACATCCTGCTTCAATCTCTTCTTATTCTATCTTTTCTCTGCATTTAATCTGCAAAATTACGTTTTTTTCCTTAGAAATATGTATTTTTGCATGAATTTCTGATGAACAAAGGGTTTTTTAAGCACCCATTGAGTACCCAGAGTGTTTTTGCAAGACAAACAATTAGAGATATGATTTTATCGATGACTGGCTACGGAAAGACCACCGTGGCCTACAAAGAGAAGAAAATCCATGTGGAGGTGAAGTCGCTGAACAGCAAGTCGCTCGACCTCTCCACTCGCATCGCACCCCTCTATCGCGAGAAAGAGATGGAAATTCGTCAACTCATTGCCGCTACCGTGGTGAGGGGCAAAGTGGATTTCGCCATCTGGATAGAGAAGGAGGCTGGTTCTGACGCCACACCCATCAATATGGCGCTTGTTGAGAACTATTACCACCAAATCAAGGAGATTGCTGCCAAGACAGGAATCCCCGAACCAGCCGACTGGTTCTACACTCTTCTTAGAATGCCGGATGTCACCGCGCGTACTGAGGTGGAGGAACTCGAAGAGGAGGAGTGGGCAGTGGCACGCGAGGCCATCAATGAGGCTCTTGCACTTCTGACGGCTTTCCGCAAGCAGGAAGGTGCTGCCCTGCAGCAGAAGTTTGAGAATTGCATCGACACCATAGGACAGTTGCTTGACTCCATCGAACCCTATGAGACGCTGCGTGTGGAGAAAATCAGAGCCCGCATTGTGGAGAGCCTGTCGTCTATCCCTGAGGCTGACTACGACAAGAACAGATTGGAGCAAGAACTCATCTATTATATCGAAAAACTTGATATCAACGAGGAAAAACAGCGACTCGCCAACCATCTCAATTATTTCCGCCAGACGATGCATGAGGAGCAGAGTCAGGGAAAGAAACTGGGTTTCATCGCACAGGAGATGGGGCGTGAAATCAACACCACGGGTTCGAAGAGCAACCTCGCCGAGATGCAGAACATCGTCGTCCAAATGAAGGACCAACTCGAGCAAATCAAAGAACAAGTACTCAATGTGCTGTAAATAAAAACCTCTCCCCAACCCTCTTTAGGAGATCTTCAAAATACGAGAATAATATATATAGATTCAAGTCTTTATCAAACGCTATAGAAATGAAGAAAAAACAATCTAGAAAACAAATACCTTCTCGGGATTTCCTCATTTTCTCTGCTCCAAGTGGGAGCGGGAAGAGTACCATCATCAATTGGCTGATGAAGGAGCATCCCGAACTCAATCTCTATTTCTCCATCAGTTGCACGAGCCGCGCACCCCGTGGTACGGAGCAGGATGGTGTGGAGTATTTTTTCCTTACCCCCGAAGAGTTCCGCCAGCGCATTGCCGCCAATGAATTTCTGGAATATGAGGAGGTGTATGAGGACCGTTTCTACGGCACCCTCAAGGCACAGGTGGAGCGACAGATAGCCGCTGGTCAGAATGTTGTGTTCGACGTGGACGTGAAAGGCGGATGCAACATCAAGGACTATTATGGTGATAGGGCACTGAGCATCTTCATCAAACCCCCTTCGGTGGAGGAACTGCGCCGTCGTCTCATCAACCGAGGCACCGACACCTTGGAGGTGATAGAGGACCGATTGGCGAAGGCAGAATATGAGCTCACTTTTGCTGACCGCTTCGACTGCGTGGTCGTCAATGATGACCTGGCCGTGGCGGAGGAAGAGGCCTATAAGATTGTACGGGACTTCTTCAAAGAGGAAATAGATGAAGGCGGCAACCTAAATGGCGAAGACTGAAAAGCAAGATATCATAAGAACCGGTCTTTTTGGTGGATCGTTCAATCCCATCCACAACGGGCATGTGAAGCTCGCCCAGCGGATGCTGAAGGCGGCACACCTCGATGAGGTATGGTTGCTCGTGACACCGCAGAACCCCTGGAAGAGTCAGGCTGACCTGCTTGACGACGACATGAGGTTGAGAATGGCGAGGGCGGCGGTGGAAAACATCCCCGGAGTGGTGGCGAGCGACTATGAGTTTCACCTGCCCAAGCCTTCCTATACATGGGACACGTTGCAGGCCCTCGC
>JAGCXX010000088.1 GCA_017961115.1 Prevotella sp.
CTCTGCCTGTCGGTCGCGATAGCAGAGATACCACACGGCAGCCCACACCATGCCAAGGACGCCGAGCAGGTAGAAGGCGGAGCGCCACTCCATCCATGCCATGACGGGAATCACCACGAAGGGGGTCAGGGCACCTCCCATGCGGCTGGCTGCCCACACATAGCCTTGCGCCTTGCCGACCTCGTCTTTGGGGAACCAGCGGCTGATGACTCCTGTGGAGCAAGGGGAACTGCCTGCCTCACCGATGCCAAACATGAAACGGATGACAATCAGTGACGCCAGTCCGCCTGCCATACCGGTGAAGCAGGTAAACAGCGACCACCACATCACAATCAGTGTCAGGACCTTACGGTGACCATGGCGGTCGCCGAAGGCACCCATGGGTATCTGCATCAGACCATAGGAGAGGATGAAAGCGCTCTGCACCCAGCCCCACTGCGAAGCGGACAGATGAAGGTCGTGCATGATTGACGACCCGGCCACACTGATGTTGATGCGGTCGAGAAAAGTCACCATGCCCAACAGCACGAGCATGGCGAGGATGGTGTGGCGGTTTTTCATCATCTGTCTAGCTGCAGGAACTCGCGCAAACCTTTCACGCCGAGTACGGGACTCGACAGGACAGGTTTGCCCGTGATGTCGGAAAGACGCTCTTCCATGCGGGCCATCGACCCCTGGGCAAGAACAAACAGGTCCACCTTGTCGGCTATCTTGGCCGCTGCCTCGGCAATGAGGCGGTCGTGGGTCTCACCGTCGCCAGACTGTCCGGCCTGGAAGGCACCCGCTGCCAGTCCGTCGACCAGTGTCACCATGCGCCCTGCCTCTTTGGCGGTGCGCTCGAGCAATCGTCGGGTGGGGGCGAGGGTCGTGGGTAGGGTGGAGATGACACCGATGCGGTCGGCTTCTACTACGGCCTTGGCTGCCATCGGGTAGTCGATGCGGAAGACGGGGATGGGTGCGATGGTGTTGCCCAGGTCGGCAATGTCGCCCACCGAGGAGCATGTGTTGAACACCACGTCGGCGCCTCCGTCGGCAGCGGCGGTGTAGTATGACAACAGGCGGCGGCGCACGGCAGGTGTTACACCATCGTTGGCTATCACCTCCTGTATCAGGCTGTCATCGGCAATGTGGTTGAGTTTTACTTCGGGCAGATACTTCTTGAAAATCTCGGTCAATGGCACCACAAGAGCCATCGCAGTGTGGACACAGAATACACGTTTCATATTTAGGAGTTTAGGAGTTTAGGAGATTAGGAGTTTAGATATATGCTCTCAACTCAGCAGCGAGATTTCATCCTTGCTGGCAAAGGTCGTCTTGATGATTGTAAGGCTCCAGGGGGTTGAGGTGTTGAGGACGGAGGGGCGTTCAGACAGAACTGACTGCCAAGGACCGTTGTTGCCCGTCTCACCGTTGCGCTGGATGAACAGCGAGACGGCAGACTTCTTGGGGTTCACCATCTGGCAGAATGGCATGGAATAACTTTCCATCAGTTTGAGCTTGTCATCGACAATACCGCTGTCAAAGGGAGGGAGGAAAGGATACTGCTGATATTCCATGACATAATCGTGGATACGGAAGTTTTCAATATCCTTGCTGAGGCAGTCAAGGATGTGCCGCTGCAATTTCTTTTGGAAGGCGATGATTTGGTCGGTGCCCAACTTGTATGTGCCATCGCAAAGGAACTGGTAGAGATATTGTTCTCTGAGGATATTGTCTATGTTCTTCTCAAAATATTCATCAAGGGTGTTGTTATCAATAATGGTGTCGAAGGGGGCAAGCAACATAGGTGTCATTTTCTCGCTTTTCTCGCGTTCTTCACCCAACCAGTGGGAGAGGTTGTAGACAAAACTTTTCGCCGATTTGTAAAATTCGTTGAGGTTGTGGTCCAATGCCGACAGACGGTCCATCATCATGCCGCCGATATGAAACTTCCTCTTCAAACTCTCCAACTCTTTCTCCAGTTTACTGATTTTCATCCCTTCGCGGTTGATGAGTTCGTCGATGTCCTCACGTAGGTGCTTGTAGCTGTAAAGGCGCTCAATGTAGTAGGATAGGATGGTCATCAGACAAATGATGAGCATGCCCAGCAGCACCCATGTGTGCGTGCCTATGTTGAGCGGTTCGTCGCTCCAGAAATTGTATGTCCAGACGCCATTGATGAGCAGTAATCCAAGGGCTATGCCAGCCAACTTTAGAATCCAAGATGAAGTCGTTTTCTCATGCTCGTGTAGATGTTCGCCACGCTCTCCAGTGAGCTTGTCCTGACGCTCCTTGGCTTTTGTTATCTCTCTCTGTAGCCTTGATTTCGATTCGTCGAGAATTTCGTCGCGTGTGTTGGCGGTGGCCAATTGCTGTAGGAGTTCCTCTGTCATGTAGCGCAGGTCGTGATATTCTTTCTTCAGTCGCTGCAGTTTGTTGCGCTCCTCAACAATCATGTTCTGGATGACAGCAGCCTTGATGTCGTTGTCGGCGGCGTTGAACGAGAATCGTTCTGTTCCAACCACGCCTTCCACCTGGATGCCCTCTGGACTGACCTCTGTGACGATGTAGGCACCATGTATCAAACGGTTGTCTCCCAAATAGGCGTAAGGGATGTAACAGTAACCATCCTTTCCGAACTTTGTGCCCCATGAGTTGCGCACGAGGAAATATTTCTGCTTATCGTCGTAGCCGCAGACTACCATTGCATGATGGTGGTGCTCTTCTGACGCAATCTCTTCCTCAGTCGGCAGGAGCACAAATCCATTGGTGGAGGCGAAAGAGTCGAACAGGCGTAGGCCAACAGCGATGGGGTATCCCTCGCTCAGTGCAGACCGCAATGCCTCAATATTCTTCTCTGTGGAGTCACCGATGGGGATGTTCATCGACTTCATAATAAGACGCTGGCGACCATCGTCATATGCCTCTCCCGTTGGTTCAATGTTCATGAGTTCGTCATCATATGGGCAGAGTGACTCTAAACAGACACCTTCTTTCTCCATAGTCTTGATGACATCGTAGAGTGAGGCTCCGTCATCTTTGTCAATACACCCTTTTGCGCGGCGTGCATTATAATAAACATATCGCTCGCTGAGGTCGCATTCTGCCTTCTTATTCTTCTTTAGGATGTATTCGTAAATGGCGACAATGGAGTGAGGACTGCATGAGCCTATTGACCCTTGGCTTCTGACAGGGGGAAAGTGGCCGGAGAGGTTGATGTTGTCTGTCTTCACAGGTTTCGGCACATATGTCTCGTTGACGGGCTTCGCTGGTTCGTCGGGTATGAACTTGTAGGTTTTGCCTCCGAAGACGAATCCGTCGGTCGACACCACCTTGTTGCTCTCCTCCTCATGTTGCTGACTGACATCGAGTTGGGCAAGCTCGTCCTCTTTCTTGCGTATGTAGGCAGTGCTCTGGCGGATAGCAAGTCGAAGCCGTTTCAGTTCGTCCAGATAGAAACGACAATAACCGAGTTCATCAACTGACTTGGAAATGGCACCCCCTTCCATCAGTGTGTGTCCAAAGTCGTCGGTCATTGTTTTCCCATCTTCATCATACCGTGGATGTAGATTTTTGTTATTGTTGTCGACAAATAGGTTGACGGTCTCGCTGTAGTAATCGAGGAGTGTCATCTGATCCTTGTCGAATAGGTCACCAACAAGTAGGTCATCATCCTCACCGAGTATGAGGGCGATTACACAGCGCTTCTCTGGGAGAGTCAGGTCATGGGAGTCCATGAAACTGAGCAGGTCGCTCTCCACCTGTTTCATGAATTGGTTGAGCTTGTCGCCGCTTGAGGTGATGGCATCCTGCTCTGACTTGCCCTCGGCAATGACGGGGGCGATGTATTTGTCGTAGAATTCACTTTGCAACTGGTGGTGCCGATGCAGACATTCTATTGCTACGGCACCCACTTTGTTGACATCGATGTCCTTTTGGTCGGCTTGCTCCTTCTCTAAGAGACGAATGAAGGCTTGGCGCAATAGGTATTGTATGACATAGTTGCTGTCCATGCTCAGCTGCGAGATGCCGAATGTGCACAAATTGTCCTTGTTGTTGAGCAACACTGCTGATGGGAATACAGCATTGAAGTCTTCTGTGCATATCATACCATATTCGCCGAGGATGCGGATGAGGTTGGCGAGGCTGAACGTGATGGTAACGCCTTTCTGATTCTTGTCTTGCAGCAGTGTGATGAGACGTAGCGAACTCGGAAATTTTTTGCGAAGACTGAGAAGTATATCTACGACATTAAGTGTGGCGGTGCGTGTTTTCTCTATGTCTAAGGCTACGCTCTGAGGAGAATCCTCATAAGTCACCTTTCCATTATGGGGATACAAGATGATGTCGATATCGTATTTCAGTTGGTTTTGGCTGACAGCAATGCTGATATCCTCTACCAACTGAATTCCTATGGGACAAGTGGGCGAGAGAATAATGCAGAGTGTTATCCTCCCATCGCCTGGCTTATTCAGAGTTACGCGCTTGTGGAAAAAGTCGGCGAGAAACACACCTGCCTCATCAACAAAATTCTTGAGATTGCCTGGTATACTTTTCTGTGGTTTCATCGTCACCTGATAGGCGCTGTCGATGTCGCTACTGAAGACACCCTCATCGGGCTTGGCGCGCTCGGCAACGAGAATCTCAAAGTCGTTGCCATTCTCCCTGACTTGCATTACGGAGAGATAGTCGTGCATCTCGCCCTTGCCATATTTGAGCACATATTTATAGATGCCTTTCGCTACTTCAGAAAAGTCATCACCAATCAACAACAGACAAGTATGTTTCATCGCTTCCTTTTTCAAACTTCAAATCTTTACAGTTGTTTCCTCACATAGTTCAGCTCATCGATAAACAAGCGCTTCACATCTTCGTAACCTCTTGAGTTCAGTTGGTCTCGTGTAAGGTTGAGTTGCGAATAATTCGCCTCGTAGTTGGCCTTGGCATCAGCTATCAGTTGGGCAAATTGCTCATCACCCATCTTCAGATGCTCTGCCTCCATCTTGTCCACCAGACGGTCAAGTGTGCTTTCACCAAGGCGTTTGAATGCACTAAAGGCTTGGGCTCGGTCGTTGTCGGCAGCGGCCAGTGGCGTCCAGTAGTCATCGAGGACGGCATCCTCATTTTCCTCATCGACATACTCATAGTTGCCGCCGTTGTTGCGGATGACGCCAAAGATGAAACCCTTGACCCAGATTTCGAGTGTGATGTCCTGCTTTTCCTCGGGCAACAGATTGTAGTTTTCGCGGACCATACGCTGTTCGACAACGTGGTCGAAATGGCAGTCAACGCGCTCGGAGACTTTATCGTACTTGCCCTCGTAGGTCTTGAGCGATGTGATGACGTATGGTGGGATAACGCCCACCTGGCGGTAGAAAATGATGCTGTCCTTCGAACCGATACTGCAGAATTCTGGTCGGCTGTTGTTGGAGAGCATCTCCTGAACGATGTTGTCGTTAAGCAGACGATTGCTGCCATTGTCGTAAACACCTATGTAGAAGAATTGCTGGGCAGACTTCTGGGGCATCATACCTACACTTTGGTAGCTGTAGGGAAGCAGGGGTTCTGATTTGACGAGGGCACGGTGTACCACGTTCTTCAGTTCGTCTGCATCCATGTTGTTGATGGCATCGTCTATGGTCAGCGAGGTCCACTGGCTCGCTTCCTTGGTATTGACGGTATAGTCAAGGAACGAACGCTTGAGGGTCTCTTTGTTGCAGTTGAGCAAGTCGAGGATGTCACCACGATGCCCATTGATGTTGAGATCCTGTATAAAGTCTGCCACCAGAAGGGCCTCCTTGTTGATGGCGATGCGCTGGGCATAGCTGGGTGTAAGGTCGATTTGGAAATTCTTAGACCCTTTTCCTATATTGTTTTGAAGGATGTTGACCTCGTTCTTGAGTTCGGTGACGAGGTTGTTGAGGCGGTCGCGGAGGTCGATGAGTTTGTTCTGATAGTTTTCTATCTCTATCTTCAGTCCGTTGTAGAAACTGATGGCAGCTGTTCGGCGCACAATCTCGCGTTTGGTGATGGCAAGGTTGGTCACCACGGCCTTTACTTCCTCGACTTTCTCATTGGTTCGGTTTTTGCCGATAATTGGTGCGCGGTAGCCTGCTAAGTCTTTCATCGCACCTTCCAGAGTGCCTTCCAAAGGTTTTACACGCGCTTGCAAATCACCTTTCTCCTCGTTCATCTCACCGAGGAACAGGTCAATTTGACCATTGATGGTGCCGAGCAGGTCGATGGTCTCTTTCACACCGCCAGTGCGGTTGGCATGGTTGGCTACCAGTTTTGCAATCTCTGTTTTGACACGGCCGAGAAGTTCACGCACCTTGTCTTGATAGTTCTTTATCTCATCTGCCTCTTCGGTCACCTGAGTGAGCCATGCTTTAACCTCTGTTTCTGGGCGCCGCTTGTCGTCGATGTCGGCAAGAGGGAATCGTGGTTGTTTTGAGAACATGAAGTCAATGACATTATCTTGGCCGTTGTTCTCGCGGATGTTCACTTGTGGCATGTCAATCCATGCGTTTGCCACTGTCGTCATGTCATTGTCAGAGTTGAGCAGTTGCTCGGCAAGCACTTTAGCGGCGAGTCGGGCATAGACATCGACAAGCATCTGCGTGTGAAAAAGAATCTGGCTTACACCAATTCCGGAGGCCCATGCGCGTTTGTTCTTGATGTCCATATTGCCGGCAGCAATCTCTTTCGCAACATTGTCAATGGTACTGGCAGACGCGCTCGACAATTCTCCAGCGGCAGTAACCAATGAAAGGCCAATCATTTCGCAGAGGTCGTCGATATGCAAATAGCGGTCGCCGTTGACATTGCTGTTGTCTACGAAGAAGAAAGCATCGAAGGGTTGCTCGTTGGTCTCATAGGGGTCGTTGAGATTATCGATATGTACCTTGTCGGAGTTCATCGTCAGGTGCATGAGGAAGTCCAGGTCCTTGATGGCACCGTAGGCATTTGGCTTCACATTGGGCATCTGTCCTGGAACCATGGTTTCAAAAACGTCAGCGAGTACACCATAACCCACCAGTTTGCACTTATAGGCAGTGCAGTGCTTGCGGATGAGATAGGCGAGGTTGATGAATGTGCCGCAGCCAGTTCCACCGCAGACCGAGAAACACACATGAATCTCGGGCTTATTGTTGAGTACGCTGTATTTATCATTGTCGATGATTCTGGCATTAGTGATGTCGGACAGGCATTGGTTGATTTTGGTGACTATGCTGCTGGCATGAAACCAGAGGGCAAATCGTCCGTTTGAGCGAATTTGGCCGGCTCCATCCATCATGCGGTCGAGGGCATAGAGGTTGTCCTGTGGAAACCAATCTAGTTGTTCCCTATTATGCTCATAGATGGGGCGGGGATCCTCTACCTGTACGCTGTGCTGCTCACGGGGAAGAAGACCTATGGGATTACCTTTTGCATCGGGTATTGTTTTCTTGTAAGCACCACCATCGGTGTCGATGCCTAAAAATCCCACCATGGGAGGTACCTCGCCGTAGGTGTCGATAAACATTTTCTTGGTGTTGAGGATGGAGTTCATACCGGTTCCACCTAAACCGATATACAAGCATCTCCTGATTTTAGTTGACATAGTGTTTGTTTTTATAGTTATTAAATGATTTTGATTCTCACTTTTTCTTTGCTCTCAATTATCTCAATGATGTATTCGCCGCCAACGACCCATTTTGTGGGCAAGGAGATACCGTCGGCGGAAAGGAAAAGATACCCCGGCTTGTTGGTCGCACGCGCGCTCTTCTTGGCAGGTGTCACTTCTATTGGAGTTTTCCACAAGGGGTTCACCTCGTAAGCAATCTCTCCAGTAAACAACTTGTTCAACGCGCCTTGTGGCTTGGCTGGCTTTTCAGCGCATAGGATGAGCAGCCGTTTGCCAGTCAGCGTCTTTGACGAGTAATAGGGGTCTACCACTTGTAACTTGTGCACTCCATGGAAAGTGGGGAAGCAGAGCCGGCGGAACAAGATGAACCATAGCAGCATGGCGGCGGCGAGAAGGATGAGTAACCACATCAGGCATTTTGCCAACGGGTTCATGCTCTTTTTGTAGATGAGTGTCCACTGCATGACATCCACTTGCTGTCCAGGTGACAACATTTGGCTGTCGAGACGGTCGAGATCATGACCTACAAGCCGCAGTATGCCTTGGTATTTGCCGGATTCGGCTTCTGGGGTAAAGGTGAAAGAGAACGTCAGACTCTTTACCTTGCTATCGATGCGTATCTTGTTGTTGGGCAGTGGCTCATCATCGATGCTCACTTGCATGATGTCCGTGCTTATGGGTTGGTGGTCGTTGTCGGTGAACTGCAGTTCCGCATACGAATTGGGGTCGTTTTGCGCATCCTCACTGAAATCGAAGTCAAAGGTCTTCTTCACTGGCACTATTTCTGCCTTCGACCAAAGGAAGGATGGATGATATTTCACATCACCTATTGTATTATTGTCCTTGCAGGAAAGAAGCAGGCACGAAGCCACTATAAAAAGAAATAATGTATAATGTCTCATCGCATATTGATTTTCAGGGAACGTTCGGGCTTGCTTAGTATCTCAATCCTTGCCATGTCGGTCACTAAGAAATCAAACTGACCGCCTCCGGCCAAGGATATGTGTAGATTATGGACAGAGGAAGCGGGCATTTGGTGCACGTCGGTTGTGTTTTTTACATAAAAGCGGATTTTGTTTCCTACTTTCTCGATTTTGGTAATTTGGCATGGCGAGCCTTCTTCAAACTTGCCCGAAATCTTCTTTCCACTGAGGTCGCCGTAATAAGGCAGTTCGAAATACTGCTCGTTGCGGGCGTTGAAAACACCTTTGTTGTGCAGGCGAACGAGGTTGATGTTTACATTGGCTGTCTCCACTTTCCAAAGGTGGGTTTGACTATCGATAATGCCCTCGATGTCCGGGGTGTTGGCTTCTTTGTCGAGCATCACATAGAAACCATAGACTGTTTTGTCGCCATATAGGCTGGCCCAACGTCGCAGTTCATTCTGAAACAATGATTCTGGCTTTTCTTCATTTTGACCATCAGTCATGAGAAACATATAAGTCACTTTGGAGGGTGCCACACGGCGTGCATAGAAATCGCAAAGCGGGTCGCGCAGGTAGGTCATCGTGCTTTTGGATGGTTCTCCCAAAGCATTGATGGCATCCACTAACTTGGCCTTGCCCGTTTCGGTGGCCATTGCGGAGATGGGCTTCAGCTTGTCGGGACTGAAAGGTGAACTGTCTGTGGCAAAAGGAATGACCATCAGCTCAGTCTTCTCATCGTTGACACTCTGGATGGCGTTGACAAGGTCTGCGCAGACTGGTTCCCAAAGTTTTTTCTGCACCATGGAGTATGAACAGTCGAGATAATAGACACGGCGCTCCTTAAGCTCCTGGCTGAAACACAGAAGGGGTAGCAAGGGCATAAGAAGTATCAGAATGACTTTCTTGATAGGCATGGATAGATTATTTCTCATTTTTATCAGGTAGTATGTGTTTTTATTTTTCAGGTATGTGTTCTTTGACTATGAGTATCAGCATTTGATGATGATGCAAAGATAAAGGATTTTTTTCATAATCGGTAATTATTGTCAGCTATTTTTTTTAACTTTGTGCATCATTATTATTGATATGGACAATCAAAACCAACTTAGGGCGATGGCAGTCATGGATGATATCCGTGAACTGCTCCATGATGAACAGGATGATATCCGGCGCAGGTATGACCATCTGTATGTCGTTTTCATCGAAGTGCTCAATGAACAGACAGCCGCAAGCGCACTTACATTCTCAGGTCCTTTTGCCAAACTCGACTATGTATGCCGCGTGATGGATTACCCGATGGCTGACCTGCAGCGGCTCAATGCTTTCAGATGCCGTGCCAGTCAGACGGACTCCTGCGACGAGGTGACGCTCAGGCAGCAGTGGCCTTACGATGTGAAGGCGGTGTGCCACTTCGTGACCAAGGTGTATGACTTCCAACTGCCTGACGACTTGCGGAGACTGCTTCCGGCAGTGTATTCCCCACAGCCGTTCAAAGGAGTGTCGGAAGATTGCATCAGGGCAGTGGTCAGGGCAGTGGAGGATGACATGCTCATCGTGCAGTCCATTGATGGCGACATGCGCTCAGTGAAGGTGATGTATGCAGAGACTGACTCTACTTTCGGCGACTTCTCTTATCTGAAAGAAATGGTCAATGTGGGCGACAGGGTCAATGTGGTCAGACCAGTCCTCAGAGATGGGGCTTATCATCCGCAACTGATTGTCTACCAACCAGATTTCCTGATGGATATCTCATCAATCGCCAACTGCTTCGAGGAGTATGGTACTACCCCATATGCTTATCTCATCAATATGCTTGCACCCCCTGCCAACAGCATGGCCATCCTCTTTGGTAACTTTGCCAGCCAGTTGCTCGACGAGGCCATCCATCAGGGCGGACAATCAAGGGAATACGTACAGAGCCTCAGAACATTTTTCCGACACAATGCGCTCAAGCTGTCGACATGCACCGACATGAACAATGAAGTTTTTCATGAGAATGCAAAAAGGCAGATGCGCATCATACAGGGGATGGTGGACGTGACGTTTAAGCAGATTCTGGGATATGATGCCACAAAAGTGCTGCTCGAACCTTCGTTTTTCTGTGAGATGCTGGGCATACAGGGGCGTATGGACCTCTTGCAGGAGGACATGAAGGTGCTCATCGAACAGAAGTCGGGAAAGATGTATTATAAGGGAGGACATATGGAGAAGCACTATGTGCAGGTGCTGCTCTATAGGGCACTGCTGCACTACAATTACCATATCCCCAACCAGCAAATCAACAGTTTCCTACTCTATTCCAAGTATGAGAACGGTCTCATCGCGGAGGGACCGGCACCCAAGCTCCTTGCCGAGGCGATGAGAGTGCGCAATCAGGTGGTGGCGCTGATGCTTAGGTTGGCGGAAGGCGAGGGTAGGGATATCTATGGCTCGCTGTCTCCTGAAATACTCAAGACCAAACCCGTCAACGTGAATTTCTGGTTGGGTAGCCTACTGCCCAAATTGGAGAATGTGCTGAACCCCATCCAAAATGCAGAATCGCTCGTGGCCGACTATTTTTACCGTATGCTTACTTTCGTGGCACACGAACAAGTGCTCTCCAAAATCGGTACGCCAGCCAAGGAGGCAAGCGGACTGTCTGCCCTGTGGAATGCCACGGCTGAGGAGAAAAGGGCAGCGGGCAGCATACTCGACTCTTTGAGCATCACGAATCTGAATGACGAGGGCAATGACAGCGGCATCGGCGAGGTGGTGCTGACCAGGATGGAGCAACAGGACGACAGCCTCCCCAATTTCCGTGAGGGAGATATCGTGGTGCTGTATCCATATGAGAACGGAAGGCAGCCCAACGCCACACAGACCATGGTCATCAGATGCTCGCTAACCCATCTCACACCCGACAGGGTGACACTGAAACTGAGGGCTCCGCAGAAGAATACCTCGGTGTTCAAACTGGGAGAGGAAAACGTAAGATGGGCAATAGAGCATGATTTCATGGAGTCTTCATTCACATCTTTATATAAATCGGTGGCATCGGTGCTCACTGCATTGCCCGACAGGCAGCAACTGCTGTTGGCACAAAGAGAACCCATGGTTGACTCTGACCGCCAACCGATAGGAACATACGGTGCTTTTGATGAGATGGTCAGGAGATTTGTCAGGACAGAGGATTATTTCATCCTCATCGGCCCTCCGGGAACGGGTAAGACATCCCACGGGTTGGTGAACATACTGCAAGAGGAATTGGCAGCGGGTGGTTCCGTACTCCTGCTTTCATATACCAACAGGGCAGTGAATGAAATCTGTTCCAAATTGGTGGAGCACGACATCGATTTCCTGCGTTTGGGCAACAGTGCAACATGTCCGGAAGAATACCGCGCCCATGTGGTGGGACTGCGGGCGGAGACATTGGGCAACGTGTTGAAGGTGAAGCAGATGCTCACCGATGCCAAAGTGGTGGTGGCGACTACGACAACTATGCTGGGCAACACCGACCTGTTCTCGCTCCGTGACTTTTCACTGGCCATCATCGATGAGGCATCGCAGATTCTCGAACCCCATCTGTTGGGTATCCTCTGCGCCAAGCACAAGGAAGGAAATGCCGTCAGGAAGTTCGTGCTCATCGGCGACCACAAGCAGTTGCCTGCCGTCGTGCAACAGGCTGAGGAGTCGTCGAGGGTGACGGAGGCTTCTCTTAACAATATAGGCTTGGTTGACTGCAGGCTGTCGTTGTTTGAGCGTTTGCTCCATGCTTGCAGGGATAAGGAGGAGTGCGTTTACCAATTTGGCAAACAGGGGAGGATGCACCACGATGTGGCATTGTTTCCCAACCAAGCTTTCTACCATGGAAGCCTCGATGAGGTGCCGTTGGCTCATCAGAGATGTGGCTTGTCGTTTACCCAGGTGGAGAATGACAATGCCGTGCAGCAACTCTTGGCGTCGCACAGGGTGGTGTTCACTGCCGTCTGGCCGGAAAAGATGTCGGGGTATGGGAAGACCAACCATGAAGAGGCGGCGGTCATTGCCAGGATAGCCAAGGAAATCTACTCGTTGTATATTAATAACGGGAGAGCATTCCTGCCCAAGGAGACGATAGGAGTCATCGTGCCCTACAGGCATCAGATAGCTGCCATACAGAAACAACTGAAGCAGACGGGCATCCACCCACTGATGGACATTGATATCGATACCGTGGAGCGTTTCCAGGGAAGTCAGCGTGAGGTCATCATCTATGGCTTCACCATCCAGCGATTCTCACAACTGGATTTCCTGACTGCCAACATCTTTGAGGAGGAGGGCAGCATCATCGACAGAAAACTCAATGTGGCGCTCACCCGAGCCAGGGAGCAGATGGTGGTGGTGGGCAATCCAAGCCTGCTGAAGTATGTGCACGTGTTCCGCCATCTCATCGAGCATGTCCAGGAGCATGGTTGCTATATCGATGCCCGCGACCTTAAATAACCCGTTCCTCAAGTGCTTTCAATGCGGCAGCGGTGCGGGCGGCCAGACGTGCGTTGTTGAGCACCAACTGAATATTGCTCTCCAGACTGTCGCCGCCGGTGAGTTCCTTGACCTTAGCCAGCAGGAACGGCGTTGTCTCCTTGCCACGGATGCCCAGGCGGTAGGCTTCATCGATGGCCTCGTCGATGGCGCGGTTGATGACATCGGCAGGCATGGAGTACTCATCCGGGATGGGGTTGGTCACGAGCATGCCGCCCCGCAGGCCTAGTTCAAGTTTGGTGCGGAAGACAGCGGCAAGTTGCTCTGGGGTGTCGATGCGGTAGTCTACTTTAAACCCGCTGTGGCGTGTGTAGAAGGCTGGCAGTTCTTCGGTGCCATAGCCGATGACGGGCACGCCCTTGGTTTCCAGGTATTCGAGTGTCAGTCCCAGGTCGAGTATGGACTTGGCACCGGCACAGATGACCATCACGGGGGTCATCGCCAATTCCTCAAGGTCGGCGCTGATGTCCATCGTCTTCTCTGCACCGCGGTGGACGCCACCGATACCGCCAGTGGCAAACACGCGAATGCCGGCCATAGCAGCGATAATCATAGTCGTGGCAACGGTAGTGGCGCCATCCTCGCCGTTGGCGATGAGCACAGGCAGGTCACGGCGTGATGTCTTGGTCACTTCTTGGCCCTTGCGCCCCAAGTATTCTATTTCTTCTGGGGTGCAGCCAGCCTTCAGTTTGCCACCAATGATGGCGATGGTGGCGGGCACGGCACCTCCCTCGCGGATGGTCTGTTCCACTCTGAGGGCCGTTTCCACATTCTGGGGATAAGGCATGCCATGTGAGATGATGGTGGACTCAAGGGCAACTACAGGGCGACCCTCATCGAGTGCTTTCTGTACTTTAGGTGATATGGAAAGATACTTGTTCATATGTGTTTTTCTTATTTCTCGACAATAGTGCCGTACTATCACCTCAATCCTCTTCCACTTTCTTCGGACCGCGAACCTTGTCTTTGGTGGTCAGGCCGCTCTTGATTTCTATTTTCAGACCGTCGCTCAGGCCTGTCTTCACGGCTCGGCGCTCATAGGTTTTGTTTTCGTCGCTGCCCTTGACGAGATAGACGTATGACTCGCCGTTCTCAAACTCAATGGCGCTCTCAGGAAGGGTGATGACCTGTTGGGCACTGGCCAGTACAATCTCGGCATTGGCGCTGTAGCCACTGCGGATGCTGCTGCCTCCGGGAACATGTACAGCGGCTTTGATTTCAAACTGGTTGGCGCCGTTGCTCTCCACCGCCTTAGGAGAGACATATTCCAACTGGGCTTCAAAGTTGAGGTTCTGCAGCGCGCCGATGGTGATGCTCATCGGCATCCCTGCTGTCAATTGTCCCACCTCGGTCTCGTCGATATTGCCACGGAAAATCAGGTCGTTCATGTTGGCCACCGTGGCAATGGTGGTTCCATCGTTGAATGTGTTGCTGAGGATGACGGAGTTGCCCACCTTGACGGGGATGTCGAGGATGAGTCCGCTGATTGTGCTGCGGATGAGGGTGCTGCTGGCACTGGCATTGCTGCGCGACACACCGTCGCGAACCACCTCGAGGTTGTCCTCTGCGGCTTTCACCTCCTCTGAAGTCTGGTTGTAGGTCTGCAACGACTTCTCATATTCCTCGCGGCTTACCAATCCCTTGTCGTACAACATTTTCTCACGGTCGTAGTCGGTCTTGGCCTGCCCCACATTAATGCGGGCCAGACGGAGACGCGCCTCGGCCGAACTGAGTTGGTTCATGTCGGGGATTACCTTAACCTTGGCGATCACCTCGCCTTGGCTCACCAGGTCGCCGGCTTCCTTGAGAATCTCCGTGATGATGCCCGAAATCTGGGGCTTCACACTCACCTCGTTGCGTGGCTCTATCTTGCCGGTCACAATCGAGGTCTTGCTGATGTCTCCCATTTCAGGGACAAACTCCTCGTAGACCACCGGCTGTGGCTGAGATTTCTTCCATAAGAATACGAATGTGCCCACAAAAATGAGCAGCACCAGAAGTGCCAATACCAATTTAAAATATTTCCTCATAACGCAATATGCTGTTTAATTCTTCATTTTCTCATTTAATCTTTCATCCTTCATCCCTCATCCATTTTGGGAGTTTAGGAGTCTGGGAGTTTAGGAGTTTAGACATATGATTGCTAATTCGGTATCAATCCTTCATCCTTCATCCTTCATCCTTCATCTTTCATCTATTTTACTCTTCCC
>JAGCXX010000089.1 GCA_017961115.1 Prevotella sp.
AGCCGTCGCGGATGAGTTTGTCGGCAATCTCCTGCGTCTCTATCTTCGTGCGGCAGAAGATGATGGCGAAGATGCGGGGGTAGTAGTCGACGATGCGCTTCAGGGCCAGGTATTTGTCCTTGGCGTGCACCATGTAGTAGATATGATTGACGTGCTCGGCGCCCTCGTTGCGGCTGCCCACGACAATCTCCTTGTGGTCGTGAAGATAGTTTTTTGCGATGGCCTCTATCTCGCGGCTCATGGTGGCGGAGAAGAGCAATGTGTTGCGGTCGGTGGGCACGCCCTTGAGAATCTCGTCGATGCTCTCCGAGAAACCCATGTTGAGCATCTCGTCGGCCTCGTCGAGGACGACATTGCTCACGGCGTCGAGTTTGGCGACACCACGGTTCATCAGGTCGATGAGCCTGCCGGGTGTGGCTACGATGATTTGGACTCCCTTACGAAGCGCCTTCATCTGGTCGACGATGGATGTGCCGCCATAGACGGGGACGATGTGCACACCGGGCATGTATTTTGAGAAGTCCTTCAGGTCGTCGCTTATTTGCAGGCACAGCTCGCGTGTCGGAGAGAGGATGAGTGCCTGTGTGGCGGAGTTGTTGACATCGATTTTCTGCAGGAGGGGGATGCCATAGGCGGCGGTCTTGCCCGTACCTGTCTGTGCCAGGGCGATGACGTCGTTGCCTATGCCCAGGAGGTAGGGGATGACCTCCTCCTGGACGGGCATGGGACTCTCAAATCCCATCTCGGTGATGGCGCGGCGTATCTCTTCTGAGACACCAAGTTCTTCGAATGTCTTCATTCCTTGCTGTTTACTTTCACCAGTTCTACTTTGAAGATGAGAGCCGAGAATGGCGGTATCTTTCCTGCCTGGCGCTCACCATATCCCAGGTCCTGGGGGATGTAGAGTTCCCACATGCTTCCCTCGGGCATGAGGGTAAGGGCCTCTGTCCAACCCTTGATGACCTGTGTCGGGCGGAACTTGGTGGTCTGCGGGTTGCGCTCATAACTGCTGTCGAAGATGGTGCCGTTGACAAGGCGACCCTCATATTTCACCTCCACCTCGTCGTCCTTGGTGGCCTTGGGTCCGTTGCCCTCGCGCAGCACCTTGTATTGCAGACCGCTGGGCAAGGTCACCACACCCGGTTTCTGTTTGTTGGCAGCGAGGAACTCCTCACCCTGCTTGCGGAGGGAGCTGGTGTATTCCTCGTGTTTGTTGGCCACAAAGGCTGCTGCCGTGGAGTCGTTGAAGTGGGCATAGTCCTTGCGCAGGGCGGCGAGGAAGCCTTGTTTGAACTTATCGCCGTCCACCTCGTCGATGATGCCGGCGACGCTCTTGCTGGCTTGTCCAATCATGTTCTTGCTCACTGTCTGGGCGATGTTCACACCAGCACCATAGGCGACAATCTCCTTGTTGTTCTTCAAAGAGTCGATGGCATCAGAAAAGCCCTCGATGAACTTGCTCATGTAGGTGGTGTCCACCCCCATTTGTCCTGTGAGGTAGGGGATGAGTCCGTTGGTGGCCTCCATGCCCATGGCGTAGCTCATGGAGTCGGCTTTGGTGGTGAGGTTGACGGGTGCGACCACCTGTGCGACCTCGTTTTTCTTTTTCTTCTTGTCTTTCTTGCCTGTTGTTGCAAGGCAGAAAGAGGCACTCGTCAGGACGACGAGTGCCAATATCAGTGTTCTTTTCATGACCTTGGACTTAGTTCAGGATGTCAAGCAGTTCGACCTTGAAGATGAGGGTGGAGTAGGGCTTGATGTCGCCCATCTCGCGTGAGCCGTAAGCTTGGTCGGCGGGGATGTAGACCTCCCATGTGGAACCGACAGGCATATGGGTGAGGGCCTCGCAGAAACCGGGGATGTTCTGGCGCACCATCATCTCCACGGGCTGACCGCGTTTGAAGCTGCTGTCGAAGACATTGCCGTCGATGGTCTTTCCCTCGTAGTTGATTCTCACGCGTGCGGTGTCGCTGGGGATGGCACCCTCGCCCTCCTTGATGACCTTGTACTGCACACCGTTGGCAAGACTCTTCACACCGGGCTTCTTGGCGTTCTCCACGAGGAACTTCTCGCCGTCGGCCTTGTATTGGCCATATTTCTTGTCCATCACCTTCTTGCGGATGGCCTCGACCATGCCGTCAATCTTGGGCATCATCTCGTTGGGGTTCATCAAGGTGGTGTCGTTCTTCAGACCTGCTGCCAAACCGGCCAGGAGGTTTTTGCGGGAGAGCTTGTAGTTATCGTCGTCGGCGAAAACCTGGGAGTTGATGCCACCGGCCATTCTTACACCCATCTCGACACCCGACTGGTAGGCTTCCATGCGCTTGTCGCCAGCTATCTTGGCACCCTCGTTGAATCCGCGGAGGAAGTCGGCGATGTAGGCGGTGTCCACACCCTGCTGCATGAGGTAGGGCTTAAGCTGTGAACCATTGGCGATACCGATGGCGTAACTGAGTGTGTCGATGTCTGAGGTCAGACTGGCTTTGTATTTTTTGCCACAGGATACCATGGTGGCTGCACAGATGACCAAAATGGCCATGAATGAAATTTTTTTCATGTCTCTGTTTTTGTTATTTGATTAATGTCTTTTTTTAATTTTGAGGAGATAGTTGCTATAAAAGCAATCTTTAATCTTTAATCTTTAATTTTTAATTTCCTTCAGTTCCACGTCGAAGATGAGGGCGGAATAGGGGGGGATGAGCGAACCGGCTCCGCTCTCGCCATAGCCAAGTCGCCAGGGGATGAAGAAGCGGTATTTTGCACCTTCCTGCATGAGTTGAAGACCTTCTGTCCAACCCGTAATGACCTCGTTGAGTGCGAAGGTGGCGGGCTCGCCGCGCTGATAACTGCTGTCGAAGATGGTGCCGTCGACGAGGAATCCCTCATAGTGGCACACCACCTGGTCGGTGGCTGCTGGCTTGCGGCCGTTGCCCTCGCGCAGCACTTTATACTGCAAGCCGCTGGGCAGGGTTACCACACCCTCCATCGTACTGTTGTTGGCGAGATAGTCCTCGCCGGCCTTCTTGGCGATGCTGCCTTTGGCGGCACGGTCGGCCTGCAGTTCTTTCTCTTTCTCGTTGAAATAGGCCTGAACGATGCTCTGTGCCTCAGCGTGCTTCACGCGTAGGGGGTTGCCTGCAAGCACGTCCTTCACGGCGGCAGCGAAATCGTCAATGCTCAGGTCGCTGGCATTCATCTGTGCCAGTTGTTGGCCTATGCCCAGTCCCAGGGCATAGCTCACTCTTTTGATGTCCATAAAAATCGTCTAAAAAATTAAAATGCATTTTAAAATTGCGGCAAAGTTACGATTTTTATCTGATTACCCCTTTCTTATTTCGGGAAAAAATGCTAATTTTGTATATTATTAAGGTATCAACACACAATCAACCTATTAAGCCTATGAAAAAAATCGTTGTTCTTACCGGTGCCGGCATGTCGGTGGAGAGTGGTCTGAAGACATTCCGCGATGCTGACGGACTGTGGGAAAACTACCCTGTCCAAGATGTGGCCACCCATGACGGATGGTTGCGCAACCCCACGCTGGTGACCAATTTCTACAACATGCTCCGCCGCAAGTGTCTCGACACCCAGCCCAATGAGGGTCACCGCCTGGTGGCGCAGTTGGAGGAAAAATATGATGTGACGGTGGTGACGCAGAATGTGGACAACCTGCATGAGATGGCGGGCAGCACCCATGTGGTTCACCTCCATGGCGAACTGATGAAGGTGTGCTCGAGCATCGACCCCTACGACCCGCGCTACATCCAGACGCTGACCCGCGACAACCCCGAGGTGGTGCCAGGAACAAAGGCTGGCGACGGTTCACTGCTCCGTCCGCACATCGTGTTCTTCCAGGAGGCGGTGCCGATGATAGAGACGGCTGTCGAGGAGTGCATGAAAGCCGACATCTTCATCATCATCGGTACGTCGCTGGTGGTCTATCCCGCTGCAGGATTGGTGAACTATGTGCCGGAGAGGGCGCCCATCTACCTCATCGACCCGGGCGACGTGCGTGTGTCGTCGTCCCGCCTCACGCACCTTAAGAAGGGAGCGTCGGCAGGTATGCGCGAACTCTTTGCGAAACTGATGGAATAACTGGGGTTATGCCTCCTTTTGCCGTGTGCCCATGCGGGTCTCCACCACATTGACCACATAGTCGCCGAGTTTCTCACACTCGGCGATGATGTCCATATAGATGGTGCCCACGGCATAGGTATACTCGTGGTTGTTGATGTCGATGATGTTCTGCGACTTCAACTGATTGCGGTAGTTGTTGATTTCGTTTTCGATGTTGAACGTGCGGTTGACGTCGAACGATTCCTTGCGGCCCATCATGAGCACGTTCATCTGTATGAGCGCATTGTTGGTGAGTTCCATCATCTGGTGGAGGTGCTCATACTGCTTGTCGGTGAAATGGTCTTGTTTGGCCTGCACCTTGCGGTTGATGGTGCGCGCCATGTTGTAGCACGAGTCGCCGATGCTCTCCAGTTCGGAAATCTCGCGCAGCATGGCGCGTATCTTCGACTTTGTATCGTCGCTCAGGTGGGCATCCGACACCTGGTTGAGGTATTTGGCAATCTCTATCTCCATGTTGTCGGAGATACCCTCGTATTTCTCGATGCGTTTGAAGAGTTGGTTGAACTTCTTTTCATCTTTCTCTGGGAGCAGTATCCTCACCATGCCGAACATACGTTCCATGCGCTCGGAGAATTCCCGTATCTCCTTTTGTGCCTCAAGCACGGAGAGTTCGGGTGTCTTCATGATGCCCGAGGTGATGAAGCGAAGGCGGAAGTCCTCCTCATCGTCCACCTTCTTGGGTTGGATGACCCAGCAGACAAATCGCTCGATGTATCTCACAAACCAGATGAGCAGCAGCGTGTTGAAGACGTTGAACAGGGTGTGGAAGGTGGCGAGCACGACCGATGTCTTGGCGACAAAGCCCGGGGTGCTGGTGTCCATTGTGCGGTCAAATCCGACGAGATGACAGACAAGATTGACAAAAGGTTGCAGGAAGATAAGTGCCCATGTGGCACCTAATACGTTGATGGACAGGTGGGAGAAGGCAGCCCGCCGCGCCGGGGTGTTGGCGTTTGTCGTCACGATGTTTGAGGTGATGGTGGTGCCGATATTCCCGCCCAGTACAAGAATGAAGCCCTGGTCGATATGCAACATGCCGGTGGCGCAGAGTATCATGGTGATGGCCATGATGGCTGCCGACGACTGCATGCAGAGGGTGAGCACCATGCCGGTGAAGAGGAAGAACAGGGAGTTCCAGAAACCGGGTTCGCCGAACTTGGCGAAGAAGGTGCTGATGATTTGTTTGGTCTCGGGGTTGTCCACCATCTCGAAGCCCGTGGCCTTCAGCGTGCCCAGTCCGAGGAAGAGAAACGCCACACCGAAGAGGAAGTCGCCGATGATGTTGCGCTTCTTCATGTAGATGAGGATGATGCCGAGGAAGAAGGCGGGATAGGCAAAACTGTCGATGTTGAAGGAGAAGACGAGAGCCATTATCCATGCCGTCACCGTCGTGCCGATGTGCGCGCCCATGATGACGCTGATGGCCTGCATGAGGGTGAGCAGTCCGGCATTGACAAACGAGACGGTCATGAGCGTGGTGGCGGTGGAACTCTGCACGGCGGCGGTGACAAACATACCAGTGAGGGCACCTGTGAAACGGTTGGTCGTCATGGCACCCAGCACATGGCGGAGTTGCGGACCTGCTATTTTCTGAAGACTCTCACTCATGGATTTCATACCATACATGAGGAGGGCGAGGGAGCCAACACACTTGAAAAGAACCCAAATAGACATATTTTACCAAAAAATTGAGGCCTAAGGCTGTCGTGTCAGATTTTTTTGCTATTTTTACACGCTCAAAACCAAAAACAGCAATGCCATGAGAGAAATCATTAAAATTCGTTGCAAAAATAACAAAAAAACACAAGAATTCCCCATTGGGAGTTCACTTTCTGAAATTTTTTCCGGACTGGCGTTTCCCATGCCACACGGACCAGTTGTGGCGAAGGTCAACAACCGAACTTCCGGACTGGGCATGCGCCTGTATCACAATGCGGACGTGGAATATCTCGACCTGACGACATCGTCGGGCAGCCGCACCTATACCCGCACCCTCTTCTTTGTCCTGTGCAAGGCAGTGCATGACCTCTTCCCCAAGGGCAGCGTGGTCATCGACATCCCGGTGTCGAATGGTTATTACTGCGACCTGCACATCGGACGCGCGGTGACGGCGGCTGATGTGGATGCCGTGAGGACCAGGATGCAGCAGATTATCGATGCCGACCGTCCCATCCGCCGGCATGAGTGCTCCACTGACGAGGCCATCAAGGTGTTTGAGGAGCGTGGCACCAGTTCGAAGGTAAAACTCCTGCGGTCCATTGGCGACATTTATACGGTATATTATGACCTCGACGGATATGCCGACTACTACTATGGTGCCTTGCTCACCCACACGGGCAGTCTGCATCTTTTTGGTCTGGAACCCTATTATGAGGGGATGCTGCTCCGCATCCCGTCGCTCGACAATCCCGATATCCTGGGCGACATGGTGCGTCAGGACAAGATGTTCGGCATTTTCCAGGAGCATCACCGCTGGCAGAACATCCTCGGTATCAGTACGGTAGGCGACTTCAACGAGATTGTGGCAAAAGGTGGCACATCATTGCTTATCAATGTGTCGGAGGCACTGCAGGAGAAGAAGATAGCGCATATCGCTGAGGAGATAGCCCGCCGTGAGGGGGTGAGGATAGTGCTTATCGCTGGTCCCTCGTCGAGTGGGAAGACCACTACTTGCATGAGAATCTCCATCCAGTTGGTTTGCAACGGCCTGCGACCTGTTATGGTGTCGCTCGACGACTATTTCGTTGACCGCGAGAAAACCCCGCGCGATGCGCAGGGTGACTACGATTTCGAGCATCTGCATGCCCTCAATATCCCATTGCTCAACGAACAGCTTACGGCGCTGCTCAATGGCGAGGAGGTGGAACTGCCCAAGTACAACTTCCAAAAAGGTCGCAGTGAGCGCAGCGGTAAGAAACTGAAGATGGGACCCAACGACATCCTGGTCATTGAGGGTATCCATGCCCTCAACCCCGAACTGACAGCCCAGATTCCCGAGGAGCAGAAGTTCAGGGTATATGCCTCTGCACTCACCACTATCCTGCTCGACACCCACAACTACATCCCCACCACCGACAACCGATTGCTGCGGCGTATTGTGAGAGACGACAAATACCGTGGGGTGACGGCGCAGGAGACCATCCGCCGATGGCCATCGGTGCGGGCAGGAGAACAGAAGTGGATATTCCCCTATCAGGAGATTGCCGACGAGATGTTCAACACGGCGATGATTTATGAGTTGGCAGTCATCAAGCAACAGGCGTTGCAGTTGCTGGAGCGTGTGCCCCAGAAGGCGGCAGAATACTCCGAGGCCTACCGGCTGTGCAAGTTCCTCCGCTATTTTGCCGACATCGAGGACCATACCCTTCCTTTCACCTCACTGCTGCGTGAGTTCCTCGGCGGCAGCTCATTCAAGTATTGAGCAGCCTACTCTTCCTGTAACGTACCCTCTCTGAACAAGTAGGTCTTGATGGCTTTCCCCTCCTCGTCATAATGCGTGGTGGGGCCGTCGGCCACATATCCGAAAAACTGGTGGTCGGCATCGCGGGCAGTGGGGTGGGTGAGCCATCGGGATTCTATCTTCTTTTTCCCGTTGGGCCAATAAATGGTCCATGTGCCACGGTTGGTCACCAAACTGCGCTCCCATGACCAGCGCATGGAGCCATCCTTGTTCATGAGCACCTCACGCCCTGTCTTCCTGCCGTTCTTGTATAGGGCATGATGTTCCAACTTCCCGTCACTGAAGTAATCTTTCTGCTCCCCGTCGAGCAGGTAACGGCCGTTGGGACAAATGCGGGCACTCCATTCAGATTTCAGCTGACCATTGGGATAGAATTCCTTGAACGACTTCACCTCTCCGCCGTCGCTCTCGGGTGAGATGTCTCCCTCATCACTCCACACCCATGCCTCATTAAACTCATAGTGAAGGCCGGGGTAATCCTTCGTGACGAGCACATGGATGATGCCGTTGGCAGACTGCCGCACGGTGGAATAGCCTAAGGAGGTGTAGGGAGGTCGGTTGTCCTGAGGCAGTCCGACGGGCAGGGTCTTGAAGTGCCATGTCTTGCCGTTGTCCTTGGAGATGGCCACAAAGGCATCGTGTGGCTTCGCCCATGTCGCTGGTGGTGCCGTATTGTATTTGTGCAGGTATCCGTCGCTCACGAAGATGAGGTTGCCCGATTGCAGCCGAATCATGGAGGGACGCTGTCCGCTGCCGAGTTGGGGAAATGGCGCTGCGGTGGCGTCCTCCCATGTCTCGCCCCAGTTGCGTGATATGTTCTGTGGAGTCCATCCCTCCACATTGGCATTCTTCCCTCCGATGGAGAGCAGCGTCCCTTGCTCGTCGAGTGGAACGATGGTGGAGTGGCGTCCTGTGGTGCGCCCGTTCATGTCATGCCATGTCATGCCCTCGTCGCTGCTGCGCCAGAGAAAACTTTGGCTTCCTTTGGCATCCATGGCCATGTATATGTTTCTCGTTGGGTCGCGGAAAGCATTGGTGATGGGCTGGGCGGTGAAGTCAGTGGGTCGTTTGTCGAATTTCGGTATCAGTATTTCCCAATGGACACCGTTGTCGGTCGACGTGGCGACGCGGAACGGCACATAGTCCGACAAGTTGCGGCCTCCGGCAAATAGCCAGATTTTACCATTGTCGTTCCAGAGGAGGCCCGACTGATCGTTGCCCCCTTGTGTGGTGAACAGCAGTTCGGGCATGTCCCACTCTTCGCTGCCGTAGCGCAGGCGGGCTTGCACCCATGTTGTGGCGGTGTCGCTCTCTGCCAGTCCGCGTGGTGTGCTGAAATAAACGGCAAGAGCATCTCCGTTGGGCAAGATTTCGAAACCAGGAGAGTGGTTGTGGTGATACACCCCGAAATCGATGCCTGTCAGTGCAGCCGTCTCGGTTTTGGTATAAGATGGCGGGATGGGCAGGGCGAAACGCACGGTGAAGTATGGCTTGTCTGCCCGTGGAGCATATCTTGCCTGTTCGGTGGTCTGTCTGACTGCCGCTTGGTTGTAAGGCAGCGTGTTGCGCTCGCCGATTTTAAAGATGAGGGTCTCGCCATTGTTGTCACCAGGGGCCGTCATGTTGCTGCCTGCCTTCAGGTTGGAGCCCCACATCGTGTAGATCTTTACCGTTTTCTGTGCGGTCATCGTCATGACGGCACAAACCAAAACAATGGTTGTCAGTATCTTTCTTTTGGCCATGGCTATTTCTCTATCTTCAATTTCAGATTGTCTATAGTTCCCCCCACAAGAAAACGGAGCAGGCCTGGTTCGTACATCCATGCCTGTGCCGCCTCATCCCAATGGCAAAGGTCTGCGCGGCGGACGGGGATGGTCACCTGTTTGCGCTCCCCCGCTTTCAGCGCCACGCGCTGGAAACCCTTGAGTTCTTTCACCGGTCTCTCGATATGCGACAATGGGCGCGATACATATACTTGTGCCACTTCCTCGGCATCGATGTCCGAGGTGTTGGTGAGCATGAAGCACACGTCGTATCCTTCCGCAGTGGGGCGCACCTCCAGGTTGCTGTATTCGAACTTCGCGTAGGACAGTCCGTAACCGAAGGGGTAGGCGACGGGCACATCCTTGCAGTCATACCATCGATAGCCCACCATCTCCTCTTCTGAGTAGTTGGCGATGAGTTGCTGTCTGCGGTCATTGCTCTGGTTGTTGACCAGTCCTACGAAGATGTCGCCTTGATTGTTGCTCTTCATTTCCTGTGGGTAGGTGTTGAGAGCGTATGCCGGCACATCCTCCAGTTTTTTGGGCCATGTCATCGGCAGCCTGCCCGACGGTGAAATCTTGCCTGTGAGGATTTCTGCCAGTGCCTGTCCGCCCATCGAACCGTTGAACCATGATGCCACCAGTGCTCCTGACACCTCGCTCACCGTCGTCACATCTACGGGACCACCCGATACGATGACGGTGACCATCCGTTTGCTGACCTTGGCGAGAGCTGCAGCCAGTTCATCCTGTCCTGAGGGCAACGTGATGCTCTTGCGGTCGGAGCCCTCTGTCTCCACCTCGCGGTTGTCGCCTGCGAAGAAGAGCACCAGGTCGGCGCGCTTGGCAGCCTTCACCGCCTCCGCCATGAGTTTTTTGTCAGCCTCCTGCACCGGACTCATCCTCTTGTTGCGGCTGTCGCGGTCGAAACTCTTGTAGCCTGGTACATAGGTCAGTTTTACCTTGTCGCCCAAAGCTTGCTGCAAACCTTCGAGGGGAGTGATTTCACGACGTGTCTTCACACCGGCACCTACGCCGCCAAGAGCCATCGTGGTGACGGCGTTCTCACCGATGACGGCGATGCTCCTCACCCGTTTGGTGTCGATGGGCAGCAGTCCTTCGTTCTTGAGCAATACGATGGAGCGTCGCGCCACGTTCAGTGCGATGCCCATCTCCTCTTCGTTGCCCACCGGCTTGCGGTTGGCATCCGCCTTGGCGATGGGTTTCACCGTCAGTCTCACCCTGAGGATTTCTCTGACGCGCTGGTCGATGACCTCCTCGCTCACCTTGCCAGCCCTCACCGAGTCGAGCAATGCCTTGCCCATAAACCTACTGCCCGGCATCTCCACGTTCATGCCCGATGTCACGGCATCGACGGTGGAGTGGACGCCACCCCAGTCACTGATGACCATGCCCGGGAAGCCCCACTGCTGGCGCAGGATGGTGTTGAGCAGTGGCTCATTCTCCGAGCACCACCGTCCGTTCACCTTGTTGTATGCCGCCATCAGTCCCCAGGCATCCGCCTCGCGCACAGCCATCTCAAACGGCCGCAGGTAAATCTCGTGCATGGCGCGGTCGGAGATGCGCACATCGACGAACCCGCGGTAGTCCTCCTGGTTGTTGAGCGCGTAGTGCTTGAGGCATACCGCCGTACCGTCGTCCTGTGCCCCTCGGGTGTAGGCCACCGACAGCATACCGCTGAGCAGCGGGTCCTCGCTCAGGTATTCGTATGTCCTGCCTCCTGTGGGGATGCGCTGTATGTTGATGGCGGGTCCGAGTATCATGTCCTTGCCACGCAGCCTTGCCTCACGGCTCATGCCCCGTCCGTAGGCGTATGCCCATTCCGTGCTCCATGTGGCGGCAAGGGCCGACCCGGTGGGGAAGAATGTTGCTGAGTCTGTGGTCAGGTGGGCGGAGTTCCAGGAATGTGGCTCCATCTCCTCCCTGATGCCGAAGGGTCCGTCGGCATACTCGATGTCGGCGATGCCCAACCGCTCGATGCCTGCCGAGGAAAACATGTTCTTGCCGTGGAGCATGTCGATTTTCTCTTCAAGCGTCATCTCCTTGATGATAGAGTTGATGCGCTGCTCATGGTCCAGCAGCTTGGTGGGATAAGGTTGTGCTGTTGCCGTCATGACAGCAGCCACGGCGGCGATGAGTGTAATGATTCTTAAAGGTTTCATTAATAGATGTTTTTGTTAGTATGTATAGGATGTTGTGTCAAGCGATACTATTGTGTCAGCAAAGATAGTGTAAGCCAAGAGAAAATGCAAGCAAAAGGCAAATTATTTGCCTGCATCTTCAACACTGAGACACAGAGTTAGAGCGTTCATTGGTTCATTTTGGTTCAAATCAGATAAAAACCAACACAAAGGCACAGAGATACAGAGGAAACAGCGAATTTCCTCAAAAAAACAATAACCATCAGAAAGACCTTAGATTTCCTCCGTCCTGAGCGTCTCGAAGCCTTTCACCTGCATGACAATAAGATGGAGCTGTGTGTCACGGATGAGTTGGCACACACGGCGACCTTCTGCGTAGCCACGAATCTGCTCCACAGCTTCCGTCCACTGACGCAGTGCCTCAGCCTCCGTGGCATCGGCCTTGAGGTACTTCAGCTCAAGGATGTAGCTGTGGCGCACCATCGGGTAGCGGTTGAGGTCGGGCATGAGGAAGAAGTCGCAGTAGCCGTGGTTCATCTCCATCTCCGGAGCGGCCAGGTAATAAGGGTTGAGCGAGAGCATCGCCGTGATGAACCCCTGCAGGTTGCGCTCACCTTCCATCAGTTGGCGCACGCTTGAAGAGTCCTCGTAAGTCTTGCCAAGGTGTTCCATCATCGGGCGCCACTCACCGTCGAGGGCAGCACGCTTAAATACCTCTTTCATCCGGAAAGTATCGATTTCTGCTATCCTGTCATATTCCTTGAGCAGCCAGTCATAGTATTGCAGCCGCACGTTATTGTTGGGGATGATAAGACGGAGGTCAGCCCCGTCGATGCCCCCGATGGTGAGCATGCCATAATAGAAAAGCAGGCTGATGAAGTTCTCGCGGTCGATGAGGCGGCTCGCATCAAACGACTCCTTCAGTTCGGCAATGATGTATCCCTTTCCCGTTACCTCGTGGATGATGTTGAGGCGGTAGTTGTCGAGCGCATCGATTTGGATGAGCTTGCGCATTTTGGCATAATCTGTGCGTGTGTTCGGGTCAATCATCGGACTGGGGCTCTTGCCTGTCTGCATCACGCGGTTGAGATAATAGAGCACCATGTCGCAGTTGAACATCTTCGGGTCGGTATCCACCGCGTCACGGGCGAAACAGTAGTTGTTGTACCACGGTTTCATCTCCTCGATGAGCACCTCCTCGTCCTTTCCGTCGAGCATGCCCACGGACTGGTAGTAGCGGATCATCATGCGCACATCGTCTTCCGAGAAGCCCAGCATCATGTTGAACTCAGGGCGCAGGGAGATGTTGGAAGCGATGTTGAATCCGGAGGTCACGTCGTCCATCGTTACGGGCGAGACTCCCATCATCAGGATGCGGGCGAACATGCCCTTGAAAAGTTTGAAGATATCACGATAGAAACCATTGGCGTGCGTCAGTGCGTGATAGACGGCCTCGCCCTCCTCGTTGAGCACCGTGTTGGTGAAATTGTCATACTCGTCGATGATGAGGTAGAGGGGATGCCCCAACCTCTGCGCTTTCAGATACACCAGATTGATCTTGTCCCTGAACCCAGGCTGTGACTTCACGTCATCGGCAAACCCCTCGGGATAGTATTGTTGGTAATAGTCGGCGAACTCGTCCACCACCTTGCTGCAATAGGCATCGAAGTTCTTTTCCAGCACGGCGGTGTTGCCCCCTATGCGCGAGTAGTCGAAGTACATCACCTGAAACTGTCCCTGCTCCGGCGTGGGGTGGCTGGCAATCCACAGTCCGTGGAAAAGATTCTTGAAGTTGTCGCGCTCGCTGATATCGTAGTAAGCGCGGAGCATGCTCAGGAATAAGCTCTTGCCGAAGCGCCTCGGGCGAATGAGGAAGAGGAAGTTATCTGTTGTCTCCATTCTGGGGATATACATCGTCTTGTCAACGATGTATTTCCCTTCTCTTTGAATTTGCTTGAAGTCGGAGATGCCGTAGGGCAGCAACTTGATTTTTTCCATGACAGTCGTTCTTTGAAGGCAAAGATAACTCAAAAAACTCGTATATGCAAAAAAACGCGAAAGAATGAAGGATTTTTTCCCGCAAAGGCTTCGTCGAAGATAGGCTGCATCTCAGCAATGAAAATAAAAACTTCGTTATTTATTTTGCATTGCGTTCGATTTGCACTATCTTTGGCTTTGCCGAAGATACTTTTGCTCGGGAAAGGAAATAAAAATGGGCTTTTATTTTGCTTTCCTCTCGCTTATTCGTACCTTTGACCACAGAAATCACCTTATCAAATAATTTGTATGGAAATCATCAACCTAAGTGACAACAATTCCATCATCAACCAGTATAT
>JAGCXX010000090.1 GCA_017961115.1 Prevotella sp.
ATTAATGCTTGTGTTGTTGTACCATTTGGGTGCATTTCCAGTTACGTTCATGCTGTACTTTGTACCCGTACGCGACGACTTGCTGTTATCGTAGTAGAACGTCAGCGTGTTGTTGTTGAGCACAGCATACATCTCCACTGCCATCGAAGGCATAGAGCCAAGGAGCATCAGGAGCGCCATAAGGAAGAGTTGTAGTCTTTTCATGTTTTTAATAGTTATTGGGTTTGTAAGATTTTTAGTTGTGGTTAGTTGTCGCAAAAATAATCAAAAAATTTGGAATTCATCGCAAAAATGAGAAAAAAGTAAAAGACAACAAAGTGAACAGATGATTTAATTCAACTTCAGAAAGCTGAAAGTAGTTAAATAACCTGAGGGATTTGTAAGATTATTAGCTGATAAGTGTTTTTAAAAATCTAAGTATCAAATAAGTAATTATTAGGTTAGTATACTTCGATACTTAATTACTCAAGCAGAAGCACCCGGCTGCTCCAATCGGTTTTCTTCCCCCACTCCACATCATTGCGGTAAGGCATCTCCAAACCGTGGCTCATCAGATAGGCACCGCTGTAAGCTTTTCCTTCGCAGTCGAGAGGATGCTGGTCAACACGATTGAGTTCATGCACCTTGTACAGGCGGTTGGGGTCGAGCCCCGCCATCCTCACCCGTGGCAGGTGCTCGTTTTGGAACGACTCCGTCTTCCACCAATAGAAGACGGCGCGGTCTTTCTTCTCTGTGACATACATCATTGACGCCAGCCCCTTGCGGTCGTAAGGCGAAACCAGCCTGTAGATGTCGCCAAACTGCACAATGGGACGTATTTGCTTGTATTCGGCGATGGCCTTGCGACACATTTCCCTCTCCTCATCGGTCATGTTCTTAGGTTGAATCTCCATTCCCAACCTTCCACTCATCGCCACGTCTATACGGTATTTAAGAGATGTGGTGCGATAGATGGTATGGTTGGGCACAGCACTAATATGACAAGCCATGGCGATGGCAGGAAAGAAATAACTGGTGCCCCACTGCATATAGATGCGCTGCAGCGCATCGGTGTTGTCACTCACCCAGAACTCATCAAACCAAGGCAGGACGCCCCAGTTGGCCCTTCCACCACCACTGGCACATGCCTGAATGGTGATGTCGGGATATTTCTCGCGCACTCGCTGGCACACCTTTTCGAACCCTCTATGGTACTCAATATACAGATGGCTCTGATCCTCTGCCTTGAGGTACTGGCTGCCATGGTTCATCACAGACATGTTGGCATCCCATTTGATATAGTCGATTTCTGGATATTTGGTCAACAAGTTGTCGACGATGCTGAAGACGAATTCCTGCACCTTGGGATTAGAGAGGTCGAGCACCACCTGTGTTCCTCCTCGTCCCAGTACGGCGTCACGTTTCGGTGCTTTCAGAATCCAATCTGGGTGTTTCTCAAACAATTCACTCACGGTGTTTGCCATCTCCGGTTCAATCCAGATGCCAAACTTCACTCCATTTTTCTTGGCATCGCGCAGCAATCCCTCGATACCCTCCGGCAGTTTGGTACGATCCACCACCCAATCACCGAGCGATGAGTTGTCGGTCTTACGCGGATATTTGTCACCAAACCATCCGTCGTCCATCACGAAGAGTTCGCCTCCCATACCAGCTATGTCTGCCATCATTTGGTCCATTCCTTGCTGATTGATGTCGAAATAGACACCCTCCCAACTATTGAGCAGGATTTTGCGCTCCCTATCGCCGTGCATGAGCATATATTTCCTGCCCCATCGATGGAAGTTGCGCGACACACCGCTAAGTCCCTCGTCGCTGTAGGTGAGTGCGAGACGCGGAGTGGTGAATGTCTCACCTCGGTGGAGGTGATACTCCGAGTTGTCCTCGTTGATGCCCGCGAAGAGGTAATGGTATTCGGTGTCATCGGTCTCTATTCTGATGCGATAGTTGCCAGAGTAGCACAAAGCGGCACCGATGACAGCCCCCTGGTTCTCACGTGCCTTTCCATCTAGCGACAGCATCAGTTCAGCATGGTCGGTGTGGGCATTGCGCACCCCGTCCTTGTTTTTGATTACAAACTGTCCCGCATTGAGTGGTTCCTCTATAAGCCTTGCTTCATTGCCCCATGAGCCATGGAGATGACTCACCCACACGTCGCCTCTGCGCACAGGCAACATGGCGGAAGCAAAGGTGGTGAGCGTCACCGTTCCCTTCTCGTTGTTGGTGATGTCGGTCCATGTCTCTATCATGTCCACATCGCGGTACGCCCTGTAATGGAGGCGGACTTCAACGGGATAGACAGGGTCGCGCAAAATGATGGTAGTCATGGTAGCATTGTCCTCATCAGTAGTAGTAACCGCGGTAGTGACGAGAGCAGTGGATAAATTGCCGTCAACATGCCTCATGGCGAGCGCGGCCTCTGCCGGACAATTCATACCATATGCGGGATAGGCGTTCATTCGACCATCGCGTGGCTTTTGCAGTCTGTCAGTGTCGCCTTTCTCGAGATGCGGACCAAAATACACATATTCGGGTACTTTACCCTCTTCCGTGTTGATGATGAGTGAGATATTCTTGGTTTCCACAGTTACAGGTGCAGCATGGAGCAGGCATGTGCAAGTGAGCCATACAGCCAGTATAAGCGTCTTTTTCATATGATTTTGCTATGGTTTATTATTTCGTCACAAAAATAGCAAAAAGCATTGGAATACCTATATTTTTTACTTATGAATTTTTCATTTTTTCAACTTTCTCAAGTTTTTAGGGGTGAGGGTGAGAGGTGAGTTGACAATTCTCATTGTTTTTGTTTTTCTTCTCGTAGTTTGGAGGTATATATTTTTTTTCCTATATTTGCAGTGTCAAAAAAATAAAAGTAGATTTGGAGTTTAAACTTTCTACTTTAAAGATGACTGAAAGCCAAACCATTTTTAAGTTGATAATAAACTATGAGCAACATGAGGAAAAAGGCCATGGAGGCCTATAAGGAAGAGATTGCCGAGAAAACGCTTCTCACTGATGAGGAGGAGCGCAAACTGGCACAGCGCATACAGGAGGGTGACGAAAAAGCCGTCAACATCTTGGTGGAGTCCAATCTCCGCTTTGTGCTTACCATCGCCAACGGCTACCGTGACCAAGGCATCGCCTACGACGACCTTGTGGGAGAAGGCAACGTGGGACTGCTGAAGGCGGCAAAACGTTTCAGCCCCTACCCCGGAAAGCGGTTTGTGAAGTTTGCCGCCCCCATCATCCGCGATGCCATCCAACGGCATATCGAGCAGCACTCCGGACTATACAAAGTGCCTCGCACCGAAGCATCGGGCGCGGAGATGCGCCGCAGCCATCCCATCTCGGTGGATGCTCCCATCCCCGCTGGGAGCAACAACAACTTTAATCTGCTCAACCTGTTGGAGAATGCCAACTCCCCATATGCCGACAGAGCTTTTGAGGATGCAGACTCCCAAGCCCACATTGAGCGTGTCATCCAAGTGCTCAATGATCGGCAACAGCGTGTCATCACCCTGCTCTACGGTATCGGCTGCGACCGTGTCACGATGGCGGAGGCTGCTGCACTTATGGGATTGAAACGGGAGCGGGTACGGCAAATCCGAGATGCAGCATTAAGAAAACTGAAGGCATAAGAGTTTGGAATTCATAGTTACGTTAAAAGAAAAGACAAGAGTGATGAAAAGAATCATGCTATTGCTTAGTATCTCTTTAATTATCATATTGGGAGGCTGCCATACGAAGAACGAGAGCAACAAAGATGAGGAGCAACAGAACGTCACCCCGACAGCAGACAGTACTTTGTCTGCCAGTGACGCCACTCCAACTTCCGTCAACGATGACGGCATTTTGGACATCAGCGAAATGCCGTCCACAGCCAAGCGTTTGAACAACCATTTCCAATATGCGGTATACACTAATGAGGAAAGGGTGATGGAAGACTTCGACAACGCCATCGTCTATTCCATATGGCTTGCCGACGAGCGCACTGGAACCGTGCGTAAAATCTGCGAGACCAACCCGAAGGCAGAGGCTCAATGGGAAAAGATGAGCGATGAGCAAGCCGACGGAGTGGCAGTGGCCCTCGACCAAATAGCAAGTGCGGAAAAAGCATGGATTGCCCCTGGTGATGTGAGTAAGGTGATTGTCCAAGGCTGCCCTGATGGAAGGAATGAGTGGACCTACATCATCGATACCGATGCAAAGACAGCCATCCAACTGCCCTCTACCGAAGGTGTGGCATCCCTCGACTGGGAGAAAAAAGAAATAATCGTCGCCTCTTACGGATACCACTCCGAGGGCGGACGCTACACTTTTTTGAGCGCTTACGACAACAACGGGAAATTCCTGCGCATGGTAGGCGATAAATCCGACGAATAGCACACTCCAACCCAACATTCCCCTACTCCATGAAAACAATCCATCGGCTACTCCTCATGCTGCTCTCCGTGATTCCCATCGCCACACATGCCCAGCGCAATGAAATATTCAGCAACCGCATCGCCACTTTGCAGGTGGTAGCCGGCGACGATTGGCTTTCGCCTCCTGTCACCTTTCTTAATGGGAAACCTATCCACATCTCTTTTGACGACCTCACTCACGAATATCATCGCTACACCTACAAGATACAGCATTGTGAGGCCGATTGGTCGGTGAGCGACGGCTTGTTTGAGAGCGACTACATTGAAGGGTTTACCGATGGCAATCTGATTGAGGACACAGAGGAGTCGCTCAACACCAACATGCTCTATACCCACTATCGGTTGACAATACCCAACAAAAATTGCCGTCTGAAGATGAGCGGCAACTACTGTTTGACCGTGTATGACGACAACAATGATGAAGAGCCTATGTTCACTGCCTGCTTTATGGTGGTGGAGCCACGTATGAGCGTGTCGATGACCGTTAGTTCCAACACCGACATCGATGTAAACAAGTCACACCAACAAGTGGGCATGGCAGTCAACTACAATGGCGTCCATGTCACCAATCCCACCTCACAACTCCACACAGTAGTGATGCAGAATGGCCGATGGGACAACGCTATCCTCAATGCGCGTCCACAGTATACCATGAACGACGGACTGCGATGGGAGCACTGTCGTGCCCTCATCTTCGATGCCGGTAATGAATACCATAAGTTTGAAGTGCTCGACACCGACCACCCCACCCTCGGCATCGACCGCATCCGTTGGGATGGTGAAAGGTTTCATGCATATGTCTACACCAACGAACCACGTACCAATTACCTCTATGACGAGGATGCCAACGGTGCCTTCTATATCCGCAACAGCGACAACATCGAGAACGACCGCCTGACAGACTATGTGATGGTGCACTTCCAACTGATGTGTCCCAGTCCGGTAGAGGGAGATGTATATCTCAACGGAGTCTGGACCAACGACCAATTTCTTCCCGAGTACCAGATGGAGTATGATGAAATTTCCAGGAGTTATCAAGCAGCCATCCTCCTCAAGATGGGCTACTACTCCTACCAATATTTGCTTGTCGACAATGATGGCTACACCCACGTGATGCCCACCGAGGGAAATTTCTTTCAGACGGAAAACAAATACCAGGCCTTGGTATATTACCGAGAGCCTGGTGGTAGGACTGACCTGCTTGTGGGATACCAGCAGGTGCAGACTAAATGAGAAGTGAGTGGTAAGAGGTGAGAGGTTAACTTAATCAGTGGGAAAGTTGGCGGATAAGGTAATCTGAGACTATGGTTGTCGCCCGATAGATATTCTGTCCAAAACCATGGTCGAACGCATCGAGGATAATCAGTTTGCTCTTCGGCCAAATCTGATGATAGCGCTCCCCATAGGTGTAGGGCACCACTCGGTCTGCGGTCCCATGCACGATAAGTGCCGGTCCCTGATACTTGGCAGATGTCTCATAAATCGGCAACGAGAACGCCGTGCGGATATATTCACGCCCCAAACGTAGATTGCCATATAACTGTACATTCTCCGGCGGGTCGAGCGGGTCATACGTTGCGCCCATGGTACTACCACGGATGGCGTCGTCGCGCAGCACAGCAGCAGGTGCCATCAGTACGACAGCAGTGAAAGATTCTGGTTCTGCCTGTCCTGCCACCATGCCTGCCACTACCCCACCCTGAGAGTGTCCCACTATCGCCACTTCTGATACATAGCGCAGGTCGCGCACATATTCATATACCTTCATCGCGTCCTCCACCTCATTGGGCACTGTCATGTCGACGAAATCACCCTCGCTCTCACCATGTCCATTGAAGTCAAAACGTATACTGGCAATGCCATGCTGCATGAGCGAGTCGGCGATGAGTTCAAACATTGGTCCGTCCTTGCGTCCACTGAATCCATGGCACAGCATCACCATAGGACACCGCTGTCCCTGACTGAGCACTGGTTTTTGAATGATGGCAGCCAATTTTCCCTTTCCGCCGTCAATAGTGATTCGTTCGGAAGTGCCGTTGAGCGTTACGGGTTTCTCCTTCGCCATCAGCTCTGTAAGTGTGCGTTCCATCTTGTCGGACAGGACGGTACTGAGCATCACCTTACCCTCTTTGTCGATGAGTATCATCGAAGGAATCCATTTCACACCAAATGCCTTTGCCACCTCAGAGTCGCGCATACGCTGCAAGTCGCTGACCTGTGGATAAGAGAGTGCATAATTCTCAACAGCCGCTTTCCACTTGTCCACCTCATTATCAAATGAGATGCCCACGAAACGCACTCCCATAGAAGCAAATTTCTCATACATCCGCTTCACATTGGGAATGTCCTTACGGCAGTCGGGGCACCAAGAGGCCCAGAAGTCGATGACGGTGTAGCTGTCCTTGACCATCTTCGACAGTCGCTGCGTGCGTCCGTTGATGTCCTTCAGTTTGAAGTCGGGCACACTGGTGCCCGGCTTCAACAAATCTGTGGCATATTTGAAATCTGCGTCTGTCGGACCAAACTGCGCCAACACACCACCTGACACAAAAGCCAGCAGTACCAGCAAAAATAGTCGGAAACGCATTTTACCTCACCTTTTTTGCATATTGCTTGAAGATGTAATAGACACCGTTGGCATATTTTACCTTATACCAATCGGAAGTTTCGCCAATACATACCAAACGCTCACCCTTCTTGGGGGCACGGGTGGAACCATCCTTCCATTTCAGGTAATCGTAGTTAAGGCCCGGACCCACACGGAGCCTGACGCCTACACCAGTCACCTGCACCATTGACACGTTCTCCACCTTTGCCTTAGCACCCGAAACGGTGGCATACTGTTTAAAGACGTAAGCCACATCCTGCCCAAAGCGCACCTCATACCAGTCACCATCCTGACCGAGCAGTTCGAGCCGCTCGCCCTTCTTGGGACTCATCGTATTGCCACGTGCATCCTTGTAATAGCCGTAGTTCAATCCAGGACCATATCTCATCCTCACACCCGTGCCGGTAATCGTCACATAGTTTTTTGACTGCTGCACGATGTCGAACTTCACTGTGGAGTTGGCATGGGCAGCAACAATGCCACAAATAGCAACCACCATGCACATACACATTCTCTTGATTAATGACAGTTTTTCCATAATGTATTGATTTTAGAATGAATAGTATAGGCACACAACTTATTTGCAAAGATACGACAAAACGAGCGAAAAAACAAATATTATACCGTTTTTTCCAAGTTATGAATGTCTTCGATGATATGAAAGGGTAAGTCAAGACAAAAAATACGTCTAAACTTCCAAACTTCTATACTTCAATTTTTCGGTTGAAACAGCGATGGCGGCGATGCTGCTCAGAGTCGAGATACTGCCAATGGCTAAGGACAGCCTTATTGGTCTCCATCTGCGGCATTGCCTCTGCCCATTGGTAACCATCATCGCGGAATCGCTGAATCAGATCTTTGAAAATCAATGCATTGGCACCTTTGGACCGGTATTCTGGCAACACCCCAATGAGCAGGAGGTCGACAGTATCTGTCTTATGAAACTTGAGAACGCGCAAGAGATGCCACCATCCAAAAGGAAAGAACCTCCCGTCGCGCGTCTTGCGCAATGCCCTGGAGAAAGAAGGGAAGGAGATGCCGAAACCAACCATTTTGTTGTTCTTGTTACCGTCTACAACAGCGGTGACCAAGTTGAGGTCGGCAATCTTGATGTAGTCATCAACAAGTTTGTCTATCTGTCTTTCTGTTAGTTTCGCAAAACCATAAAGTCCGTCGTAGGTCTGGTTGAGGATATTGAACACCTCGCGTCCCATACCACCACCCAACAGTTCGTGACGCGTGAACTTATGCACATGGAGATTGTAGCGTTGCTCAACGACCTCTGCGAGTTTGTCAAACTTCTGCGGGGTCACCTCAGGCACCCTGATACGGAACTCCAAATAATCGTTGTCCTTGACAAAGCCTCCGAAATGTTCGATATGCTCCACATAGTAAGGATAATTGTAGTTGATATACATGGTGGCAAGACGGTCGAAGCCTTCAACAAGCATTCCCTCACGGTCCATGTCGGTGAACCCCATCGGTCCGCTAATCTCATCCATTCCTCTCTCGTGCCCCCACTTTGCAACAGTCTTCAGGAGCGCAGAAGAGACCTCATGGTCGTCGATGAAGTCCAGCCAACCGAAACGCACCTGTTTTCTATTCCAATGCTCATTGGAATGTCGGTTGATGATGGCAGCCACGCGACCCACAATCTTGCCATCTTTCCAAGCAAGAAAATAGTCGGCCTCACAATGATCGAAAGCAGGATTGGAGTGATGGCTGAGAGTAGACATCTCGTCGGAGTACAAGAAAGGGACAGCAAAGGGACATTCACGATACAGGTCATAATAGAACTGTATGAACTGCCTCAGTCCTTTCTTGTCAACGACTTTTCTTATCTCTACACTTGCCATTGCGAAGTTGATTCAGTTGGACTCACTGCATATCGTAGACCACCTGCATGAGTTGTTTGCCCAGTTCATCGGCAGCCTCGATAGTTGCCGCCTCACTGTAAACGCGGATGATGGGTTCGGTATTAGACTTGCGCAAGTGTACCCATTTGTCGGGAAAATCAATTTTGACCCCATCGATGTCGTTGACCTGTTGGTCGGCGAACATCTCCTTCACACGTTCCAGAATGGCATCCACATCTGTGGAAGGTGTGAGGTCGATTCTGTTCTTGGCTATGGCGTAGTCGGGTAAGGTAGCCCTCAGTTCACTCACTTTTCCACCTCTTTTAGCCAGAGAAGAAAGAAAAAGCGCGATACCCACCAAAGCATCTCTTCCATAATGACTCTCGGGATAGATGACTCCTCCATTACCCTCGCCACCAATCACGGCATTCACTTCTTTCATCTTAGTGGTGACATTCACCTCGCCCACCGCAGCGGCAGCATATTGTCCGCCATGCCTCTCGGTGACATCGCGCAAGGCACGTGTGGAAGAGAGGTTTGACACCGTGTTGCCCGGTGTATGTGCCAGCACATAGTCTGCCACGGCCACCAGGGTGTACTCCTCGCCGAACATACGTCCGTCCTCGCATATGAAAGCCAACCTGTCCACATCAGGGTCGACCACAATGCCCAAGTCGTAGGCTCCGCTTCGCATCTCTTCCATGATGCCCGTAAGGTTGCGCTCCAGAGGTTCGGGATTGTGTGCAAAATCGCCCGTAGGTTCTGCATTGAGCACTTTACACTCCACACCCAACCTATTGAGCAGCACAGGCAGGACGATACCACCCACACTGTTGATGGCATCAACACAGACGCGGAAATGAGCTTTTCTCACCGTCTCGGCATCGACAAGTGGCAATGCCATCACAGCATCCACATGGCGCTGTCCGAACGAGTCATCGCTCGTATAATGTCCCAAATGGTCGACATCGGCATAAGTAAAGTCCTCCTGTTCGGCTATAGCCAACACCTGATTGCCATCCTCCTTGGTGAGGAATTCTCCAAGATGGTTGAGCAGTTTGAGCGCATTCCACTGCCTTGGATTATGGCTTGCGGTGATGATGATACCACCAGCCGCGCCCGACATGGTGACCGCCAGTTCGGTTGTGGGAGTAGTAGCCAATCCGATGTCCACCACATCATATCCCATTCCCATTAGCGTGCCACAAACGATGCTCCGCACCATCTCCCCTGAGATACGTGCGTCGCGTCCCACCACGATAGTGTTGCTTGATGACTGGCCAGCCCTTCGAATGAAGGTGGCGTATGCTGAAGTAAACTTGACGATATCAAGTGGATTAAGTGTGTCGCCAGCAAGTCCGCCAATAGTACCGCGGATGCCTGATATGGATTTTATAAGTGTCATAATAATTCAGATTCCTCTTTCGTATGTAAGTTCGTAATAGCATGGCACTACGCTTGACATCGCAGTGGAAGTGCCTTGACTGTGAGGTACGATAATATTGACCCTTGCCACCTGGTCGTCCTCCTTCAACATCCTACCTACCTTAATATATGATAGCGGCACGAGCCATCCAGCAGGAACCGCTGTAGTGTTATAGGCAGACATCATCACCCCATTGATAAATGTGCCGGTGAAAGTGCCAAGCGTGTTGGTGACCGTCATCTTGTCGGGGATGGACGAGTAATACAAGATATTGTTGGTGAGCTTCAAGGAATCGGTGAGCAGATTGTACTCATTGAACCTGCAGAGGATATTGACGGTTTCCCCGTTTTTGATCTTTTCTCCACAACCCCTTCTCACTATCTGCATGTAGATACCCGTATTCTCAAAAAGCACGAACTCTTTTTTACTGACATCGGTAAGAGTATCCCTTTTGAAATCACTTTCAGATATAACCTTGATACCTTGTTTTTCGAGAAAGCTCTTGATGGCGGCTCTTTCCTTGTTTTTCTGATCTGCATAGGTTTCTGTGTCACGACAAGCAGTCAGGAACAAGGCAGCAAAACATACCACCAGAGCGCATGATAATTTTTTCATTTCCACTATACTGTTAATGCGCTGCAAAGTTAATACAAATCGATGTAGTAAGCGAATTTTGGTTGTTAATGTTACTGAAAATCTTGTGACGCGAAAAAGAGGATAGCGCGATGTACTATTTGTTCAGCCTCTGCCATGGAACAGCAGAGCCGACCTCCAGCAGCATTCTTATGGCCTCCTCCGTTGAAGAAACGCTCTGCCAGTGTATTGCAGTAATAATGGTCGACGCTGCGCAGACTTACCCAAATGACATTTTCTTTCTCTGTATCTTCACGGAGAGAGATGGAAAGTCGCATATTCTTGATTCTCAATGGTTCATTGACCAATCCTTCAGCATCGCCCTTGATGAAATGAAACTTCTTCATCTCCTCCTTGGTGAGGGTGTAATAGCACGCGTGGCTACCGCCGACCACCACTAATTTCTGACTCATGACATAGCCTCGCATCCTGATGCACCACTCGCTATAATTGTTGTAGACATTTCTGAAAATCTTATCTTTGTCAATTTTTTTCGTCAACAATTGTCCGATGATGAAATAGATTTCAGGACGTGTGGAATTATAGGTGAACCCACCCGTATCGGTCATCATTCCTGTATATATCTGCACGGCAGCGGCCTTTGTCATTGCCTCAAAACCGCCAAGTTGCCAAATGATACGGAAAACGAGTTCACTTGTACTGCACAGGTTGGGGAAAGAGATAGACAGTTCGGCCAGCACATCAGGCGACTCATGATGGTCGAGCAGCACTTTGACTGCTTTTGAGCCATCAAGGGCAGCCTGCATGTCGAGCACTCTTTTCGTGCTGTTGAAATCCAGACAGAAAATCAAGTCTGCGGTGCGAAAAGCCTCATCGACCTCCTCCTTATGCTTGTCGTATCTCACTATCCGCTCATTACCTGGCATCCATTTGAGAAAGTCGGGGAAAGCATCAGGAGCCACGAGTATTGGGTTCTTGCCCCATGTACGCAGATACTCTCCCCACCCCATCATCGACCCGATGGCATCGCCATCGGGGCTTTTATGACAGCACAATATGATTTTCTCCGACTGTTGTAACAGGCTCTGCAATTGCTCCACCTGTCTGTCGGATAGCAAATTAAGATTAATCATTCGAGTGAAGTCAGAAAAGGTGGTTGGGGTAGACTCCCTCATTGACCAATGTCTGTATTTTCTCCACCACGCTGGGTCTGTCGGCAGAATAGGTGACACCGAACCACTTGCTGGTGGTGTCGAGCACTTTGACAGACGCCGTGTTCTCATTAATGAGTTTGTTGACCATCAGTGGGATGAAGAACTCCGCCTTGAGATTCTCCATATTCTTGGGGTCGCTGAGGAACTCCTTGAAAAAAGCCTCACTGTGTGTGAAATAGTCGGGAGTGAATCCCCACATATTCATGCTGACGGGAGTGTTGTCCTCAACCGGAATCCACTCGCCCTGTTCATCTTTATAGCAGATAGGGCCATTGACTCTCATAATTTCTGTCCGTTCGACCACCGTGGTGAGATTGCCTTGCTCATCCTTTGAGCAAATGCCACGAGCCACGGTACCATTCTCAGACAAGGTATTGCCCACTCTGAATCCCACCATGGCATAAGTGTTGGTGCTGTCATCGGGGAGACTGGCGAGGAATTTGCCCATGACCATGTATGCGTCTCGATTGTAGAAGTCGTCGCAGTTGATGACACAGAAAGGTTCCTTAATGGCTTTAGCTGCCATCATCACAGCATGGTTTGTGCCCCACGGTTTCACCCTACCCTCAGGCGGTGTGAATCCTTCTGGCAGTGCGTCAAGGCTTTGGAAAACCAATTCTGCAGGAATGTGTCCCTCATACTTACTGAGGATTTTCTCACGGAACTCCTGCTCGAAATCCTTACGGATGACGAAAACGATTTTTCCAAATCCCGCCTTGATGGCATCATAGATAGAATAATCCATGATGGTTTCTCCATTAGGTCCCAATCCGTCGAGTTGCTTCAACCCTCCGTATCGGCTGCCCATACCGGCTGCCAACAATAATAATGTAGGTTTCATATCAATTCTATTTTATATAATAAGTTATATGAATGTTTTGCAAAAGTAACAAAAAAAATCAAGGAAACGTTGACTAATGCACAAATATTTGTTTGTATGGATAAAAAACGCTATCTTTGCTGACGATATAATATCGACACATAAAAAACTTGACTGAACTTATGGATTTGTCTTTACCCAATCTCCCTATCACCTCCTGGCAGGAGAAAATCTCATGCCAAATTATCCACAACAACCTTCAACTTGACAGGACCCATCTGAAGACATCTGTCAACAGTTACGTCTATGCGCTGTTTGAGCAAGGAACGGCCAAAATCAAGTTCGACAAGTATGAAATTACTGCCCATCCTGGAGATTTGCTGATTTTCCCGCCCCATATCTACCCCACCATTCTACAGGCCAGCGATGACTATGAAGTCATCTTTCTCATTGTCAGTCAAAGTTTTGTCTATGACTGTCCTTTGGCACGCAGTGTGTACCAAACCTCTACATTCTCACTTCTTCACGATGACAACCCCATCATCAAGCTCCCTGAAGTTGCACAGAAGACACTTCACGAAATTATGATGCAGATTATGGACCACATCAATTATGGTCATAGTTATACCGCAGAGGCTCTTCAGGCACTCTATGCCCTTTTGCTGGCCGATATCATGGCTGTCATCGACCAATTCAACAATGACAAGAAAATCAGCCAGAGTGCTTATCATGTATTCATAGAGTTCAACAAATTGCTGCGCCACCATTTCCGCGAGCACCACGACATTGCCTTTTATGCCGACCAACTCAAGATATCGCCACGCTATCTTTCGATGGTGACCAAGAAAATCTCACATCTAACAGTGGCCTCTTACATCAACCGCCATCTGATGCTTGAAGCCTGCTGGCTGCTTAAGACCACCGACCACAGCATCCAGCATATCAGTGAATTGCTCCATTTCGCAGACCAAGCCTCATTCTCCAAATTCTTCAAGCGTCTTAATGGACAGAATCCCCTCCATTACCGCCACGAGCAAGAGCCCGACATCTTAGGTCCTAAATCTAAATAGAGTTTGCAATATTGCTTAACAATTCCTTAGTAGAGATATTCATGCCGATAGCCCGAAGGTGCTTGCATACTTCGCTCGCTTGTGCTATGGTTTGATTTCTGAAGTCAGCAGCCATGGCAGCCAACGCCTCCAGTTCAGTAGCATAAACGTGCTCTTCTGTAATAGGAGTGCGCATATTTCTCAGTTGGTAGGTGATTTCCCAGTAACCTTGCAATTCCTCACCCAGGTCTATCCATTCCTTCTCCACATTTCTTACATAACCAACACCGGGAATACCATCCACGGCAACATCACCAGTAACCCATACACGTTGTCCAACACTGAACTTAGGCTCGGGTTCTAAATCAGGATTGTCTGTTGGTGAGTTTATATTTCCATATTCCTCCCAGAAGCCTCCAAGGAAGGAACTCGTTCCTTCCTTCAATATTTCCAGTTCATCTCTCAACTGCTGCAACTGCTCTTCTGTAAAATCTCGTCTCTGACGACCATGCAATAGGAGTTCCTTCTCCAATCTTGCCTCCAAATTCATGTCAGTGACCCTTGCATCACCTTCAAATTCTTTCATATCGGCTTATTTGTTGATTATTCTGCAAACTTAGCGAAAAAAAACAAAAAATCATCAGTAAAATCCACATTTATTAAAAATATTTTATACTTTTGCAAGGAAAGATTTACACAGCATGATTTAGAATACCTTAAACACCATGTCGAAAATCGAGAAATACCTGTCGAGTCGCAATTCCAAAGAACGCGAGTATTGTATTCTATGGCTCACTGCATTTGGCATTCAGTCTGTAGTAGACCTGAAGCCATCAGAAGACCTAGGCCCCATCATTTCACGCCATATAGAAGGCAAGATTGACATCAAGCAGACTCATAAGGAGGTGCATGATTTCTATCATGCCTACCATCGTGAGAGCGGTGACCACAACATGCACCGCAACGAAGAGGCCGACAAAGTGGCTGTCCGCATAGTGGAGACATTGCTTGCTGATGATTTTGAGTTAAGCCTTCAAGGATTTTGCCAGACTCACCGCCATATGTTTCATGGCATTTACCACGATTCTGGCGAATTACGGGAAAAGTCATTCAGTAAGAAGGAATGGGTGCTGGGCAACACCACCATCCTATATCCCAAGCCAGATGGGTTGAAAGAAAGGCTCCTCTTTCTTTTTGAGACCGAGTGCAGCATGGACTACTCCCGCTTGTCCGACAGACATAAGTTGCGCCATTACTGCCAATTCATCTCGCAACTAATGATGCTCAACCCATTCCACTATGCCAACAGCAGGGCGGTGTTTGTGTATGCTCTTAACTATCTTCTCTCACGTGGTTATCAACTTAAAAACGACACGTTTTACCGGGAAGCATGGTATTTCCGCAATGCCATCATCCGCGCATGCTACACGAATATGTATCAAGGTATTTACCCGACAACAAAATACATGGAAATGTTCTTGGGCAACCTTTTGCTGAATGAAGAAAATGAATTGAAGAATCACAGGATGGTAAAGAGAGGCGAGTAACGTGTCAGCGGATACTCCGTTTTATAGAAGTTGATACCATCAGAAAACAAAAAAGCCAGACTTTATAGTCTGGCTTGCTTTTTTGTCCGATTAATTAGAACAGGTCAGCTGCAGCGGGGCCGTCACCTTGACCATCATTGGTACCAATGCTGGTGTTGTCGATTTGGGGCTCCATGATAGAAGCAACGTTCAGCTTCATGACCTTAGTCATCGGCTCTGCATAGATCTTTTTCATAACTGTAATGTGTTAGAGTTAATAATAAAGTATTTTTAAAACAATACAAAGGTAGATATTTTTTTTATTTCACCAAAAATAAAAAGTGATTTTTTTACAAAATATTATGTGTTTTTGAGAAT
>JAGCXX010000091.1 GCA_017961115.1 Prevotella sp.
CTGTTCATCGGGATTTGCCGCTCGGCTTTGCCGCTTTTACCCGAAGGGTCTAAAGAATCCCGATGTGCTAAATATCAGGATTTGCAATCCGAGATGAGCTGTTGAGATGATAAAAATAAAAAAACGCTTCACTTCAGAAAAAGTATATCACGGTAATTCATGTGAAGAGAAAACATATAATTACCATATAATGGGTCACGAATTTCCGAATGAGAGAATTAATCATTATCTGAATTCTTCAATTCGCTAATTCGGGAAAATAAAAATTTATGAAAAATTCGTGAGCGATTCACGGTAATTCATGTGAAGAGAAAACATATAATTACCATGTAATTTAGCAAAAATTGCCTTATATCATGGCTCATTCCACTTAGCATTATCCCGAATTAGAGAATTAGAGAATTCATTTTTTATCTAAATTCTTCAATTCGCTAATTCGGGACAAAGCAATTCGTGAGCTATTCATGGGCATTCGTGTGAAAAAAACATATAATTACCATGTAATGGGTCACGAATTTTCGAATGAGAGAATTAATCATCATCTGAATTCTTCAATTCGCTAATTCGGGACAAAGCAATTCTTGAGCAATTCATGGTCATTCATGTGAAGAGAAAAAATATAAAAATCTACGTATATCACTGAGACGCCATATATGGACGTCTCTACGACGCTGCACAATACAGGCATCTCAAGTGGACGCGATACATCGCGTCCCTACAGGTTGCACCACCATTCTTATAGGACTATCGTCTAAACTCCTTGAAAAAAAGTCATATTTCTAAACTCCGAGACTCCCAAAACCTAAACGACCAAACCACTAATCAGTGGTGATTGGATGCCTTTTCCGCCAGATGAAGTGGCGGATGCGGAAGAGAGGTTCACAGAGGCATTCGGAGGGGAAGTAACGAAGGAAGCGGAAGTCACGCAAACCCACGCGGAGGTTGCGCTGCAAGGCATTCTTTGCTGTTCCGCCCAGCGTGCGCTTGTCATATTTGCCGAAGTTGCCACCAAGGAGAATCTCGTCCATCATCAGGCGCCCTAACTGCTCGTTGGGTTCACACAGCAACAGTCTTTTGTCGATGTCCGTATATTCGTAGAGCACCCACATCAGCGCACTCGCAATCTTGTAGAGGCCCAACCGCCGCAGTTCCTTCTCCGACGGCCTCGGCTCCTCGGCATGGCGTGTCAGCAGGTGGTAGTAGTCCACCACATGGCGCAGACCCACACCCTCGCGCAGCAGGTGGTTGAAGATATGTGAGAGCAGGAAGACGCAGTTGAACTCGAAGGTGGGCACGCAGAACCCCCATTCCTCCTGCATGTTGGAGAAGCACGCATCGGAGTGGTCGACAAACCACTTCTGCAGGCGACTGTTGTGCAGTGGGTTGCTCATCCACGACGGACGGTAGTGCACCTCCACTGGCACAGTCCCTGCGTTGATGAAGTCGATGTGGTGATAGATGCGCCGGAATCCCGGTCTGATGGAGTCGACATAGGCAATCACCTTCTCGTCGCCACCCTCCACCCAGATGTCGATGTCGCCTGGGGTGCGCATGAAGGGGGTGGGGTAGAGGAGCGCGTTGCCCTGCCCCTTGAGAACACACGACCGGAAGCCCTCCTTGCCGAAGTTGCGCGACACCCATGCTGCCTTCTTGTAGACGTTGCGGTTTTCCTTCTCCACCTTCTTGATGCGCGCCATCCATCCCAACACCGTGTTCTCATCCAGTTTCAGCAGTCCGCCACGGTCGAGGCGCTCCATACCATGCCAGTAGGTGCCCTCCACCGTTTGGGTGCGAGCGAAGTGATAGAGTTTCTCCCAGTCAATCTGACTGACCGACTGCGGCACCTCTGCCTCGTCGTCGAGGCAGAAACGCAGGAAATCCAGATAGGGCGTGTATTCTTCTTTCGTCATACCGTCTGCAAAGATAGTATTTTTTATCAACACAGAGACACGGAGGTACAGAGTTTTTTTCTTTACGCCTTTGTGTTGGAAATCTATTTCATTTTCTTCCTGTATTCCAGTGGTGTGAAGCCCGACAGTTTGCGGAAGAGTCGGATGAAGTAGGAGTGGTCGGCAAAGCCCAGGGCATACGCCACCTCCTTCACCGGCATGTTGGTGGTGTAGAGCAGCAGTTGTGCCCGCTCCACCTTCTTTTTGTTGATGTATTGTATGGGCGATGTGCCAAACTCCCGTTTGAAGAGTCGGATGAGGTAAGGCTCAGTAATGCACGCCGTGGAGGCAAGTTCCTCGATGTTGATGTTTTGTCCTATATTCCTATGGATGTGAAGGAGCACCTTTTGCATCCGCTCGTCATGGGTCCATATCCTGGGTGTCGCCTCACGCAAAAAGTGCGAGAAGAGCGTCAGGATAGCACCGCGCAGTTCCATTTTCTCCCATAGTGCCATGTCGCGGTAACGCTGCACATAGTCGGTGAACTTCGCTGCATTGTCGTAAGATAGAGGGTCGCTTTCGGGCAGGAGGGCATCGGGATGCTGTTGGCACATACGTTCGAAGATATGCCCGTCGCCATCGCACGCAGCCACCTCGGTGGGAAAATCGTAGAAATCCAGTATGTTCATCTCGTTTTTTACCCCTTCATATACATGAAGATAATAATGGGAGAACAGTCCGCTGCACTCATACGAATGCCTCGTATATGCCGGGATGATGTAGAGACACTGTGGCCTCAGTTTCACCGTCTTGTCCGTTTGGTGAAGCAATGCCTCACCCTCGGTCACATAGTAGATGCGTGTGAAGGGTGAGCAGACGTCTTTCCAATTCCAATTGCCGTCGTGGTGCGCCATGCCCACGTTCAGCATCAGCAGGTTCATTGATTCTATGGGAATTTTCATCGCTGATAGTTTTTGATTTTTCAGAAAACCCTTGGTTTACAAAGTGGCAAAGTTAAACAAATTGTTTCATTTTGTCCTATTTTTGAATCATTTTTTGAAACTTCCTGTGGTTTTTTTGTAGTTATTTTGCAAATGAAATCAAAGTATTTAAATTAAAATAGATGAAGGATGAGAGATGAAGGATGAAAGATTGATAGTCCGCTTCCCCCGTTCATCGGGATTTGCAATCCCGATGCCCCAAAATAGGGATTTGCAATCCCATGACAAGTCAGTCATATGTCTAAACTCCTAAACTCCCAAACTCCAAAACTCCTCAAAAAGAATCATATGTCTAAACTCCTAAACTCCTAGACTCCTAAACTCCTCGCAAGAAAATCATATGTCTAAACTCCTATACTCCTAAACTCCTAAACTCCTTGCAATAAAATCATATGTCTAAACTCCCAAACTCCCAAACTCCTAAAATAATAACCCAAAAATAACTGAATTCAACATGAGAAAATGGCTTTTTTTACTGCTTTTGGCAGCAACCACCACCGTCTTCGCGCAGAAAGAAGATGTGACGGTGGAAACAGGAACTTTTGAGGGCAACTGGACGTCGCTTGGCGCGTGGGAATGCCCCGAGTGGTTCAAGGATGCGAAATTTGGCATCTGGGCACACTGGGGACCGCAATGTCATGCCGAGGACGGCGACTGGTACGCACGCTTTATGTATTACAACGGCAGCGGACAGAACGAGTGGCACAAGAGCCATTTCGGCGACCCCGCCCAGTTTGGACTGAAAGAGTTGTGCAACGACTGGAAGGCACAGAACTGGAACCCCGAGCGCCTCATCAATCTCTACAAGAGCGTGGGAGCACGTTATTTCATGACCTTGGGCAACCACCACGACAACTTCGACCTCTGGAACTCCCCCTATCAGGAGTGGAACTCTGTCAATATAGGTCCGAAGAAAGACCTGGTGAAGGGATGGAGCGATGCTTGCAAGGCAGCAGGTCTGCCCCTCGGCGTGTCGATACACGCCTCTCACGCCTGGACATGGCTCGAACCCTCTCAAGAGTATGACGGCAACCTCACCAAGGAAGATGGTGTGGGGAAATGGTGGGAAGGCATGGACCCCCAGGAACTGTACGCGCAGAGGCACGCACACTCGTCGGCATGGGAGAACAGCGGCACCATCCACAGCCAGTGGGAATGGGGCAATGGAGCCAGCAAACCCTCCACAGAGTATAAGCAGAAGTTCCAAAACCGTGTGCTTCAGCTAATCAACGACTACAACCCCGACATGATCTACTTCGACGATACCGCCATGCCTTTCTACGGCTGCGACGACCAGATAGGTAAGAACATCCTGCAGCACTACTACAACCACAGTGCGGCACAGAATGGCGGCACGCCACAGGTGGTGGTCACCGGCAAGCAACTCAACGTGGCGCAGAAAAGGTATATGATGTGGGACGTGGAGCGCGGCATCCCCGATCGCATCCAGGATGAGTACTGGCAGACCTGCACCTGCATTGGTTCGTGGCATTACGACATCCATGTCTATCAGAACAACGGCTACAAGAGCGCGCAGCAGGTGGTGGATATGCTCATCGACATCGTGTCGAAGAACGGCAACATGCTGCTCTCCGTTCCTGTGAGGAGCGACGGCACCATCGATGACAAGGAGGAGAAAATCCTTGCCGACATCAAGGCATGGATGGACATCAACTCGAAGAGCATCTACGGCACCCGTCCCTGGAAGACCTTCGGAGAGGGACCGTTGGCAGATGCCGCCAACCCGCTCAGCGCACAGGGTTTCAACGAGGGCAACAACTACTCGTCGAAGGACGTGCGCTATGCGCAACGCAACGATACCCTCTACGCCACCATCATGCGATGGCCCTCAGGCAACACCTTCACCTTCCAGTGCCTCGGCAAGAGTTCTGAATACTACAGCGGAAAAGTGAAGAGCATCAAGTTGCTCGGCTATGGTGATGTGGAGCACACCGAGACGGTGACAGGACTCACCGTCAACTTGCCCGACCTGCATCCCAACGACATCGCTCCCGTGTTTGAAATCACCTTCATGGAAGGCACCGACAATGCTGCCTCCCTGCAGGAAGTGATTGAGGGTTACGAGGAGTTGCTCGCAACGCTCCGTCCGCAGGCAAGCAACAACACCGGCAAACTGAGCAAGCGCGGACTGAATGCCTTCATACAGGCCATTGAGGAAGCCAAGAAACACATCGGTGACAGTGAGGCCAACCAGAAGGCAGCCATCGCCCAACTGAATGAAGCCTACCAGGAGTTGATGACAAATGGGCGCAACCAGCCCGGTGCTCCCGCCGAAGGTTATGAGAAGGACATCACCACCGAGCAACTCATCGAGGCGAGCAACTTCTCCGCCACCGAGATGGGGTCACGCTTCGGCAAACCCGTCAACTGGACCGTGGAGAACTACTCCGTACCCCAGACCGACACGTCGAAAGGCGTGAAGAATGGCATCGACAAATATCCCGGCTACAACACGCTCTTCCTTGGCGTGTGGGGCAGTGAGGACCAACAGCCCTATACCTGCGACCTGACCAACTCACGCATCTACCGCACCGTGCACCTCAAGCAAGGCTCCTATTACTTCGGACAGAAGATGGAGAGCAGCTACAACCTCTCAGAGCGGGCATACATCTTCGCCTCCAATCAGGTGGTGCCCACCATCCAGGTGGAAGATGAAAGCATCGCCTTCGCACACCTCAACGGTGCACAGACTGGCAAATGGTACGGCATCAACTTCTACCTCCTAGAGGAACAGGATGTGGTGCTCGGCTTCGAAGCTGACCTGACAGGAGAGAGCAATGGCGAATTCCGCATCCAGGAGGTGAAACTTCTGAGTTATGGCACAGTGAACGCCGATGCCCTCTTCAACCTCATCGAGCGGGCGTGGCTCACCCTGACAGAAGTGCAAGTCAACGGCAACACCGGTTTTTACAAGCGCGAGGCAGCCGACGTGCTTGAGGCAGCCATTCTCAAGGCAGAGGAAGTGGCCGAGAGCGACAACGAGGAGGAGATAGACCAAGCCTACGAGACCTTGCAGCAGGCTATCGAAGACTTCCTGCAGAACGGCAAGAACGTGGGTGGCGCACCCATCGGCACCAACTACGAGGACAAGACCATCGAGGTGTTTGGCGAGGCAGAGAACTTCGAGCGCACCGAGGAGACGAACAATGGCGCACGCTTCGGAGCCCCCAAGAAATGGACGGTGGAGAACTTCGGCTTCGGCGAGCAGGCAGGCATCGACGGCTATCCGGGCTATGACTGTCTGGCTATCGAGGTATGGTGGAACAACAGCGCCTTCGCCAACAGAGGCTACGACATCCACAACGTACGTATCTACCAAGAAGCCAAACTGCCAGCAGGCCGCTACTACTTAGGAGCATGCTATCCGGGCTATGAGCCCAACAGCGACAGCTATATCTTCGTCTCGGAGAAAATACTCGCCACCAACTATATCCCATTGAATTCCATAGCCTATGAGAAGGTGGAACTCGCACCACGAGACGCCTCATCCTTCCGCGGTGTCTTCTTCACCTTGGAAAAACCGACAACCGTATACATGGGATTTCAGGCCGACTTCAGCGAGAGCAGCACCGCCAACATCCGTGTAAAGGCCATCAAACTGCTCTATTACGGGGAAATCACGCACGAAAAGTTGCAGTCGCTCATCGAAAATGTGGAGGAACAACTCAAGGAAGTCATCATCAATGACAACACCGGTTACTACTCACAGCAGGCATACGACAATCTGCTCTCCATCATCAATGAGGCTAAAGCAGTGAAGTCGACGGCGGACTACGACGAGGTGAGCAACGCCTACAACTCGCTGAGTGAGGCATTGGCCAATTTCCTGCAGAACGGGCGCAATCCTGGCGGACAACCCGACAAGATGGGCGCTACCGACCTAACCATCGACAAGCTGCATGAGGCCAGCAACTTCGCACGCGCCGATGAGACCGTGACCACACGATTCGCAGCACCACAGTACTGGACCGTGGACAATTTCTACATCCCCAACGGTGGAGAAGGAACCAAACAGGGACTGGACAAATATCCCGGCTACGACTGTCTGGCATTGGGAATTTGGAATGACCGCGACAACAACCAGGCTGGCGACCTGACCGATGCACGCATCTATCAGACGGTGGCACTCGATGCCGGACGCTATTACTTCGGCAACACGTTCGAAACCCGTTACAGCCTGCACCAGGCCTATCTCTTCGCCGCCGCGCAGCCGCTCCACACCGCCGACATCGAGACCCAGTCCATCGCATGGTTGGACCTCAACAAGCGGGATGCGGACAACAACCATTTTGACGGCATATACTTCACTATCAGTCAACCCATGGATGTGTATCTCGGCTTCCAGGCCAACATGGCGGAAGGCAGCGGACAGCAGGAGTTCCGTGCCAGCAAGGTGGTGCTCTACGGCTACGGCGTGGAATCGGGTATAGAGACCATGACACTCATGGACGACCCCAATGCTCCCCGAGAGTACTACACCCTAACCGGCATGCGCCTACAGCAACCTCCCCAGCACGGCTTCTACATCGTCAGGCAAGGTGGCAAAACACAGAAACGCTGGAAGTGAAAACTTCTTCCCCCATAAAAGCTTCCCTTTAATTCCCCGGAATAAAAGGGAAGCTTTTTTGTTGTTTCTACCTATCAAGTTGACCTTTGTCTCAATGTAACCATGATGTAACTATGACTGTCATCGAAGATAGGCTGCGGCTCGGAAGAGCAAATTCAAAAAAATGCTTTTTTGTTTTGCTTTTCACTCGCCTTGCACTATCTTGGACTGTTGTCGAAGATAGGCTTCGGCTCGGAAGAGCTAAATCAAAAAAATGCTTTTTTGTTTTGCTTTTCACTCGCCTTGCACTATCTTGGACTGTTGTCGAAGATAGGCTTCGGCTCGGAAGAGCAAATTCAAAAAAATGCTAGTTTTGGTTAGCATTTCACTC
>JAGCXX010000009.1 GCA_017961115.1 Prevotella sp.
ATGTGCCCGCGTGGTTCGTCTGGCAGCCAATGACGGAATGGAAGAGAACACACTCGACATGCCCACCAACATTCATCCTGTGGAGCAACTGCTCTCACCTGAGGGAAATCGTGTGCTGTTCGACCTACCACCATACTCACTCAACATCGTCAGAATCAAGTAAGAATATTTAAGAGGTCGCAGTGGCTAAGTCCAAGGGAAATAATGATAGGAAATTCGATATCTTTACCTATTGATGAATCCCTTGGACTTCAGCCACTGAACCATTTGATTGCTCCAGGTCTCAGTCGTTGTCTCACCCGTTTGAGGCATCAGTTCGTATGGACCTTTGCCGTCACCATAAATATGTAGTTCTGCATTAGCCCCTGCCTTCTTCCACTCCATGAAGAGGGCAACAAGTCCTGCTGCTACATTGGGATGTTCTGCACGAGTCATAATCAGCAAGGGAGGGGCATCCTCTGGAACCGTGACAGGCATCAGCGAAGGACCAAAATTGGTGCATAGGAAATTGGGACGCTCCGCTGCCTCGGCAGACATTGTGGCAGCGATGGCGACACCGCCACCCGCCGAGAAGCCGAGATAGCCGATTTTATCCTTGCTGATATGCCACTCGTCGGCATGCTCCCTCACCATGCGGATGGCCGCCTTGGCATCCATGGCAGCAAGTCGGATGATGGAGTCGCCACTTGCGTTATGCATCGGATTGGCATCAGCCTGTGGAAATGCTTCTGGGTGTGTCACATCCACCATCGGCGGCATCTTCACACCTTGAGGCATTGGCGCTTTGTTCAAATGGTAGCGCAGACCAATGGCTGCTATGCCATGTTCATTCAGAAATGCAGCCATTTTCACCACGTCACTCTCCCACGACAGCCACCTCATGGCTCCACCCGGACAAAGTACGACGGCACATCTGCCAACTACTTCATCTTTTGGCAGATATACCTCAATCATCGGTCTGTCCTTCTCATCTGCCACGGATTCTGCAGTGGGCAGATAATACTGCTTTTGTGCCAATGCAGCCAATGGCAAGAACAGAATACATAATAAAGCGACTTTTCTCATATCCATATGTTTCAATGAATACATTTATGCGACTTCTCTACGCGCTGTCCTATCATGTTAAAGACTGGCGCGCATGGAATCAACTCACTTCAACTGTTTGCCATCTGAGAAGGCTTTGCCTACGGTCTTGCCTAACTGAATGTAGGTATGATGAACAGGGTCGAATGTAATCAACTCCATTTTCTCCACATCAGGCTTTCCATCTTCTGCCAAGTACTGCTCATCACAGAGGATATTCACGATTTCGGCTACGAGATAATATCCCGTCTCACTCTCATCTATCTTCTGCTTTACCCTACATTCAAGCGTCATGGGGAACTCCTTGAACAACGGCGCATTCACGTTGGGCGCTTTCTCAACAGTCCAACCCGCCTTTTCCATCTTGTCGGGAGTGTTTCTCCCACTCACAATACCCACATAGTCTGCTGCCACCATCGTTTCGGCAGTGGCGAAAGTGACTGTGAAATCAGGATTTTCAGCAAGATTGTCAGTTGTAGCATGAGAACCAAGCGAGATGATGATTTCGTGCATATCCCACTGACCGCCCCAAGCGGCGTTCATAGCATTGGGCTTACCATTTTTATCATAAGTGCCGATAATCAGCACGGGTTGTGGAAGAATCCACGGTGTAGACTTAAAACTCTTCATCTTTATTGTTTGTTGATTAATTGTTCATTCCTCATCAGGCTGCTGACCGTCGTGAGCCTTCCACATGCACTCTGTAATCTTCATGTCTGTGAAAACTGCAGTGAATGAAGATTCTTCAGGCGAGCAGGCATAAATGCCAAAACTGATTTCATCAGCACCTGCATACATGTGGCAGATGCGCATCTGACTGAAATCCACGCCATTGGTGGAACACTCGATGCAATAGTCATCCTCACGGCGGGAGAACCGATACCACATTGTCTTGACATCTGCTGGAATAGCCGTAGTAGCCCAGTCTGAATAGCCATTATTGGTAGCGACGCTACCCAAATGCTGGAACTTGTCGTTCTCATATTCGACAGACCCTTTCAGCCAGTTCTCACTGTCGAGATACATCACGATACCACATTGGTCGAATCGTTGGTGGCTCTGTGTGAAGTCGGTCTTCACCACGAAACTGAAGAATTTCTCACGGGTCTTCATCTGCAGCACGGGGGCATTGTCGTTCTGGAAGTGATAGTACGTCCGCTGCCACAAATCGGTATGCGGTGCGGTGGTTATCACGATGGTGTCGCCCTTCACCTCAGACCCCGCAGGTTCCCTTGTCCACTGGAGTTGGGTCAGGTCGATGCGCCCGCTGTCAGCGAGAGCCACCTTTACGTCGTCAACGAAATCCGTTGCCTGAGGTTCTTCACTTTTGTTGTTGCAACCCATCAATGCGGTCGTTGCTACTGCTGCCATAAGCATGATGTTTTTCATATTCATATCTCAATAGTTTATTTGGGAGTGTTACTCACTGTAATTGTCCACAAAGGCTACCACTTGCAGTTCAGGAACCAAGGGCCGAATCACAGTGGTCCTATTTTTCATCCCCACACGAAATTATCTTTGCCGGCACCAATCTCAAAATGATACTTAGCGATGCCCAAATCCATCTTAGTATATCCAATCAAAGAGAAGCCTTTCTTGGCAAGAACCTTATGACGGTTGTCGTCCATTCCGGCATACTCAAAAGAGAATTTCTGCTGGTTGACAGCAGTAGGAGCAAGCAGGGCGGCTTCGACTCCCTTCCTGAACCATGACGGAGTGCCGTCGCTGGCATTGCTGACTTGTTCTACGGACTTAATCTTATGTCCGGCTCCCTGTGTCTCACCATAACCGATGGCGATATAGCAGGCTATCTTCTCGCCATCTTCCAGCACATACGTTCCCGGCACCTTCGAGTAGCTGAGACCTACCCAGCAAGTATTCAAACCCAACGTCTGTGCTAACAAGACCAGATGCTCACCGTAATAACCAACACGCTCATCAAGGTCATCAGCCTTCTTTCCTGCCATGACAATGTAGTTGTTGGCATTACGAAACTTGCCATACTTGGCCATCGTCCCTTGGAATGCCTTTGGCTCGTTGACAATCAATTGCATGTGGAGATGTCCTTCAGTGTTCAACTTCACAATCTCTTCTTCAAGCACTTTTACAATATCTTCTGCCAGAGGCTGTTCTTTATACGCCCTTACACTGTGCCGGGCTTCTATTGCTTCTTGTAATGTCATTTTTGTTCTCTTTTAATAGGATTAGTTACTCATCAGGCAAAAATACAATTAATTCTTAAAACAAAAGTGCTATTACAAGAAAAAGATGCATTTTATGCACGAAAAAGTGACAGGCCAAAATGGTCGCCACTTTTGCTGCATTCATCTTTCAATCATCTGATTATTTATCCACTGCCAGCATTTCTCCCAACTGGAGGGGAAACGCCAGTGACCGCTCGACGGGGTGATGTCATTGGCCTTGGGGGCGGTGATTTCATTCCACGTTGCCCAGACGGATGTGGGCGAGCAGGTGTCATCGCTGTAACCCCATGACATGAAGGTAGGTATGGTCAACTGGCGGGCAAAGTTAACCACGTCAAAGTATTGCAACGTGGCCACGGCTTGCTCCTGCGGGATATCGGTTTGTCCGTCCTTATAGAAGCCGCTGAAGAACTTGGGCCAGCCACCTGCACGATGATGCAGAAACCCCATCAGGTCGCACAAAGCCGGGTAAAAAGGTGCGCAGACCGTTGCCTTCTCGTTGAGGGCGGCGGTGATGATGGTCAGCGCCACTCCCTGTGACCCGCCGGTGACGATGGCATTTCTGCCGTCCCACTCGGGCAGAGAGCAGAGGAAGTCGAGGGCACGGGCGCAGCCGACATACACGTCCTTGTAGTAATACGTGTCACGCGAGACCATGCCACGGCGCATGTAGCCGTCGCACTTTTTCTGACGCATTTCGTTGTAGGCATCGTCAGCCATCAGCTGGTCGTTGTCGTGTATCTCAATCTTCATGTAGATGCATCCTAACTTGGGGAAATAGTCCGACGGGTAGATCTTCTGACTGCCAGCTCCCGGCGGACAGAGCACAACGGGGAAGGGACCGCCACTGCGCGGCATGGTCAGGTAGCCCTGCATCCACTTATCCTTGCCTACACGCAGGCGCACGAGGCGGGTGACGAACTCATCGTTGGTGGCATCGGGTATGTCGCGGTTCTCTGGTTCGATGGGTATCTTGCGGGCATCTTTCAACGCTTTTTGCCAGAACTGCTTGAAGTCCTGCGGCAGCGGTGTGAATGTCTGGATTTGTTCGGGGTCGAATGCCAGTTTCACCAAATCTTTCGTGG
>JAGCXX010000092.1 GCA_017961115.1 Prevotella sp.
ATCGTAGATGAAAGGCACGACGATGAGTCCGAGCCAACTCTTGACCCAGAAGAGGAAAAGGAGATAGAGGGCGAGGACGATGATGAACTTCGTCCACTGCCACTTCATGTTGAGTTTTGCCTTACGCTTGTCTATCATTGTTTTGGGGAGTTTAGGAGTTTAGGAGTTTGGGAGTTTAGACATTAGTCCACTCTCAACTATTCACTATGAACTATGAATTATGAACTATGAACTAAAATGGAAATAGGTCGCTGGTGGTGAGGAGGCCACTGTGTGTGGCGGTGTATTCAGCAGCAAGGACCGCACCGAGGGCAAAACCTTTGCGTGAGTGGGCGTCGTGGGTGATGGTGATGCGGTCGGCCTCAGAATCGTAGGTGATGGAATGGATGCCAGGCACCTCGTCACGGCGTATGCTGCTCACCGGCACCTCATCGGCGGCATGCACGGTGCTGCCGGTAATTGTTCCGTCAGGAGCCTGCAATGTACCCTTCACCCAACGGTCTTTTCGGCTCAATTGGCTGATGAGGTCTTCTGCCAATGTGATGGCGGTACCCGACGGAGCATCTAATTTATGAATGTGGTGAGTCTCCTCCATCTCCACTTCATACTGCGGGAAAGCATCCATGATATGCGCCAGATAGCGGTTGACTGCCGAGAAAATCGCCACGCCAATGGAAAAGTTGGATGCCCAGAAGAGGGTCTTTCCTCCCTCTGTGCACATCCTCCTTACCTCGTCGCCATGCTCGTCCATCCATCCTGTTGACCCCGAAACCACTTTCACGTCCTTGGCGAAGGCGCGCAGATAGTTGCCGTATGCCGCTGTCGGTGAGGTGAACTCAATGGCGACATCAGCCGAAGCGAAAGCCTCCGACTCAAAATCCTCTTGGTTGTCGATATCAATGATGCTTACTATCTCATGGCCTCTGGAGAGGGCAATCTGTTCTATCATCTTACCCATTTTGCCATAGCCTATCAATGCAATTTTCATTTTTCTCCTATGTTTTGGTTTTTGCGAAGCAAAGTTACAGATAAACGAGAGAAAAGCCAAATATTATTTGTGCTTTCATTCATTATTCATCCTATAAGTATATATCAAGCACAGAAAGACTACAAGTTGGAAGCCGATTTAAGATTTATTTTAAGTGAATATCATATCTTAACTCCCAAAAATAACCATATATCTAAACTCCCAAACTCCTCAAAACTCCCAATTTGCATATAACTATGAATTATGAACTATGAACTATGAACTATGAACTATTCTTCCCCCTCCCAAACTCCTAAAAAAAAGTTCCCCTCAGGCGGAAATGCCCTCAGGGAACCTATCGTTGTTGTTTGAGAAGTTTCTTTACTTCACCTCTGCAGTGGCAAGCTCAGCCTCTTCCTTTTGGATTTTGCGACCCATGGTAAGATAAGCCGTGGGAGCAGCAATGAAGATGGAGGAGAGTGTACCGAAGATGACACCGAGAATCATGGCGAACGAGAAGCTGCGGATGCTTGCACCACCGAAGATGAAGATACAGAGCAACACGATCAATGTGGACACTGAGGTGTTGATGGTACGTGCAAGGGTCTGGTTCAATGAGTCGTTGAACAGTGTCTGCAGGTCACGGCGCTTGTAGAGGCGCAAGTTCTCACGTACACGGTCGAAGACCACCACCTTGTCGTTGATGGAGTAACCGATAACGGTAAGGATAGCACCGATAAACGTCTGGTCGATCTCGAGCGAGAAGGGCACGATGCCCCAAAGGGCTGAGAAGAATCCGATGACGATGAGGGTATCGAATGCCAGAGCCACGATAGAACCAATGGAGAACGCCACGTTGCGGAAGCGGAAGAGGATGTAGAGGAAGATGGCTATCAAGGCGATAATCACACTGAAGATAGCCTTGTTGGTCACATCGCGGGCGATGGACGGACCCACCTTGGTGCTGCTGACGATTGAGCCGCCCTCAGGCACATCGGGGTTCTTGAAATCCTCAAGATTTTTCTGGGTGACGATGCCTGCCTTCTTGAGTGCGTCGTAGAGCTTCTCCTCAGCCTCGTCGTCAACAGTGGCACTGTTCGACTCGATGTTCCAGTTGGTCGACACACGGATGGTCTTGCCCTCAGTACCGAGAGCGATGACGCTGGTGTTGGCAGGTTTGTCGGCATTGGTGCCGATGGTGTTGACAAACACACCGTCAAGCGCCTTGCGTACATTCTCCACCTGTACCTCCTTATCAAGGGTCACCACATAGTTGCGGCCACCGGTGAAATCGATACTCTTGCTCAGTCCGCGGATAGCGAAGAATCCGATGAAGATGAGTGCAAGGATGCACCAGATGGTATATGACCTGCGATAAGCACTCATGAAGTTGAAGTGCTTGTTCTGCATGAAGTTGCGTGACAGCGGAGTCTCGAAAGTGAGGCCGAGCCATTTTCCATTCTTCATACGGTTCTCATAAACCAGACGTGTGAGGAACACGGCGGTGAAGAACGAGCAGCAGATACCGATGATGAGGGTAACAGCGAAGCCCTTGACAGGACCCATACCGATAACCGCCAGAATCACACCCGTAATAATAGAGGTGAGGTTGGAGTCGAAGATGGCCGAGAAGGCATTGCTGTAACCAGCAGACAGAGCCTGGCGCACATTCTTTCCAGCCCGGAGCTCTTCCTTGGTACGCTCATAGATAAGCACGTTGGCGTCAACAGCCATACCAAGGGTAAGTACGATACCAGCGATACCAGGCATTGTGAGTGCTGACTGGAACGATGCCATGATACCCATGGTGAAGAAGAGGTTGAGAATCAGGGCGCAGTTGGCAACCATACCCGGGATGAAGCCATACATGAGAATCATGTAGAGCATCAGCACGATGAAGGCAACGATGAACGAAATGATACCCTGCTTGATGGACTGAGCGCCGAGTGACGGACCGACCACCTCTTCCTGTACGATACGGACGGGAGCCTTCATACGACCCGACTTAAGGGTGTTGGCGAGGTCCTTGGTATCCTCCACGGTGAAGCTTCCGCTGATTTGCGAGTTGCCACCGGTAATCTCCTGGTTGACATTAGGTGCGCTGTACACGAGATTGTCGAGCACGATAGCCACCGGCTTACCAATATTCTTTTTGGTAAGGTTCGCCCACTCGCGCGCGCCATCCTCATTCATCTGCATGGTCACCACCGGACGGTTGGTGAAATGGTCGAACTCATCCTTGGCGCTCTCAATCACGTCACCCTCAAGAGGAGCACGGTCGCCAGTTCCGGTCATGCGGAGACAGTAGAGTTCATAGATACGCTTGTTGTTGGGGATGCGGTCGGAGGGCTTGGCACTCCAAAGCAACTTCACGTCAGCGGGAAGCACCGACTTGGCAAGTTCAGAGTAGATATAGGCATTGATGGCAGCGGTGTCCACCACGTTGGCCATACCCACCACGCAATACTGGTCGGCATTGACACCAAGTTTGGAGAGCAGCGGGTGCTCGGCGGCAGCGCGCTCAGCCATCTTCTTGGCATCATCCTTCTCGTCGGCCTTCTTGGCCACATCCTTCTTGTCGCCCAAAGTAAGACCCTTTTCCTCGGCCACGGCAGCGGTGTCCTTCACCTCGGCAGCCTCGGCTGTCTCAGCTTTCTCGCCCTCTGCCTCGTCATCCTTCACCTCAGTCTCTCCACTGGCCAGACGGCTGTCGAGCTGCTGCAGGTAAGGAGCGATTTCCTGTGAGGTATAGGTCTCCCAGAACTCGAGGTTGGCGCTACCCTGAAGGAGTCTGCGCATACGCTCGGGATCTTTCACACCCGGCATCTCCACCATGATGCGTCCTTCCTGTCCCTCCAGCATCTGGATGTTGGGCTGGACGACACCAAATTGGTCGATACGGTTGGTGATGACATTCTTGGCATCGGCCACCGTCTCGGTGAGCCTATCGCGGAGGATTTTCTCCACCTCTTTGTCAGTGCTGTTGGTCTTCACTTCCGGCAGCTGCTGTGTGGCGAACACCTCAGCGAGGCTGTGTCCGGGCGCGTTGGCGCGATAATGTTTGATAAAGAGCGAGATGAAGTCTTCCTGTGTGGTTTCCTCCTCTGCCCTTGCTGCTTTCATCGTCTTGACGAAGGCGGCGTCGGTCTTGTAGCCAGCCAAGTTCTCAATCAGGTCGGGCACCGACACCTCCAAGACAACGTTCATACCACCTTTAAGGTCAAGTCCGAGGCCCATCTGTGTCTCCAGACACTTCTGATAGGAGTAGATACCCAGGTATTTAACCGAGTCCTTATAGTCCTGTTGGGCTGTCGGATCCTCAATCTTTGCGGCCTGCTTGTCATAGTAGTTGGAGGCCACAGAGAATGACAAATAGAAGATACTTGCCAGGGTCAGCATGACCGCTGTGAAAATTACAATTCCTTTGTTTTGCATTACTGTTATTTTGTTGTTTAATTTATTGTTTTCCGCCAATTTACGAATATAGCGTGCAAAGATAGTGATTTTTTCACTTTTGGGAAAATTTCTATCGCAAATTATTCATTTTTTAGGGTTTTGGCCTCTTTTTTAGCCAGCAAACAGCGGGAAGATGGTCGGAAACAGTGAAATTCTTGTCAATTTTGCAACGGATGGGCTTCCAGTCGTCGGAACAGAAGATATGGTCGATTCTGACATACATGCCGTAATGGCTATAGGTGAAGCCCACCCCATTGCCTGCCTGCCGGTAGCAGTCGTTGAGTTGTTTTGCGACGGTGTGGTGCGCATACGATGTGGGCGAACTGTTGAAGTCGCCGCACAGCACGACCGACGCCCCCTGATGTTTCTTCAGTGTCCTGGAGATGAAGTCGGCCTCAAAGGCGCGCACCTTCCCGGAACTGGTGATTTTTGAAATAAACGTCTGTTCGTCGATATGGTCGGTCTTCCTGTCTACAAAGTCCTGCAACTCGTTTTTCTCGTCGATGTCGAATCCTTGGCTGGCAAGATGGCAGTTGAACACCAACAGAGAGTCATCACCGATATCGAGACAGCAGACCATGCTGGCATTTTTGTGTATGTCCTTGGTTATCCTATGGTCTTTCTCAAACGGGACATCCTTCATCCAACGTATTGGGAACTTGCTGTAGAGTGACAGTTTTACATGACCCGTTTTATGATGTTCTACACCATAAGGATAAGCCCTTTTGAAGATTGAGTTGAGGGCAGGATGTATGCTTTTCTTTCCTATCTGGGTTTCCTGCATGCATACAATATCAGCCTCGCTTTCCGCTATATAGCGTGCTATAGACAAAAAAATGCTGTCGGGTGATTGATATCCGTTGTAGTTGTTGATGTTGAAGGACATTATTTTAAGTTCGCTTCCATCTGTGTCGCCGGGGATGTTGACCGGACAATAGTCCCTTACGGAGTTGAAGCACAGCAACAATCCTATCAGGGGAATCAGCGCGTAACGGGCCCTGACCAGCAACCAGAACACGAGAAAGAGGAGATTGACCGCCAAAGGGATGGGGAAGCCCAGTGAGATGAACTCGCAGATAGGATACCTGGCAGGACTGACATGTCCCGCCAACGCACACAGCGACATGACCGCCACGACGACCACATTAGCCGATGCTATCAGTAAAAGGGTGATTCTCCTAAAAATGCTCAACTATGAACTATGAACTCTTAACTATGAATTAATTTATTTTTTGTTGCTGCTCTCGAAGAGAAAGCGCTTTTCCTCCTCGGTCAGACTGCCATAACCGTTTTTGCGTATCTTATCCAAGATTTTGTCGATTTTCTCTTCTTGTGCCTTCTTGTCGGCATTATAGTCCCAGTCGGTCTTGTGGCGTACGTCATCCTCAGCACCATACGACTTGCCCTTGCGGTTCTCCCAGTTGGCGCGCCATCGGTCGAAGAACTGCCTGCCGTGGCTGCGTCCATACAGTTCACTTTCGGGATGCTTCTGCCAATACCTGATGAGCAGGAAGCCGAAGAGCATACCGCCCAAATGGGCGAAGTGGGCAACATTGTCCGACGATGTTCCCAGTGCGGAGAACAGTTCAATAGCCACATAGACCATGACAAACCACATGGCCTTGATGGGGATGGGAAGGGGGAAAATGAAGATACGCTCATTGGGGAAGGTCATACCAAATGCCAGAAGGATGGCATAGATGGCACCCGAAGCACCCACCGTGGTCCAGGCATTGAGGCTGTCAGCGAGGGCAGCGTCCGACCATGCGCTTGAGATAAGCGTCGTGAATCCCACCCCAGACTGTCCCGACAAAATGGAATAGAGTTCAACATATTGTGCTATCTCTTGGATGACACCAGCTCCGACGCCGCAGAAAATGTAATAAAAAAGGAATTTCTTCGGACCCCATACGCGCTCCATCACGCAACCAAACATCCACAGGGCAAACATATTGAAGAAGATGTGGTCCCATCCTCCGTGCATGAACATATAAGTGAACAGTTGGTAGATATGGAAATGTGAGGCCAGGAAGAAGTGGAGGCCGAAGATATCGTTGAGGTTGATGCCTCTGAAAAGCAGCACATAATAGGCGAGGAATGCCAATATGTTTATAATCAGAAGATTTTTTGTAATAGTTGGAATACTACGCATGATATGAAGTTGTATCTTGGTCAAAACTGCGCAAAATTACGAAAAATATCCTTTATAAC
>JAGCXX010000010.1 GCA_017961115.1 Prevotella sp.
GGTATATGCCGTTTTCCAACAAAGGCAGATGGTGGTATTTCTTCCAATAAGGTTCTATCCGGAGAAGCGTCGACGGAGTCTTGTATTGCAGGGAGAGGATAGCATGGTCGGCAGTGCTCTGGCCCAGTGACTTCCCGCTCTTTGCCAGATAGTCATCCTCGGCAGTCTGGCTGTAACGTCCAAGCACCAAGGACGCCTGCAGACGTTTGTTGGGTATATAGCTCAGGGTAGTTCTCGGCAAGAACGACCATTTGGTATCCATCATCTCCACTCTCGCCGACATATTAGCAAACAGGCGGGGAATGATGCGCCACTGGGCATCAACATGAGCCGCAAAGATATTGTAATTGAGATGATACTGGTAGGGTTCATACCTCAGCACGCTGTTGCGGATATAGTCCTCCATACCAGCCGACATCTTCAACACGTCGGAACAGACCTTTCTCACCTCAGCCTTCAGGTGTACCTCGTTGCGGAAATTGTGATAATGGTCGCCGATGGTCATCGCATCGTCGATATCCCTGAACACGGATGAGTTGGCTATGCCAGTGAAAAGAGAGAAACCACGACCAAAAGGCATCTTGTGCGTGATGTTCGCATAGATATTGTGCTCTTTGAGTGAGAGGTCGCGCCCGTCGGTATGCTGTCCCACGGATGTCAGGTCGTAGCCGACGTATGACTTCAGCACGCCAACGGTAAACTCCTTCTTGTACTGTGCCTCGCCCGACAATTTGCGGTAAGGACGTGTGAAATCGAAGCGTTGTGAGAACAAACGGTCGTAGAGTCCCATGCTCGTCAGGGCAGCATTGAACGACAAGCTGCTGTTGGCCATCGCCTTGGTCCCACCTACATTCCAATCCACCAGCGACGCGCTCACCCCATATTTGTCGCTTGTGGCCATATCGGTGGTCTCCATCGGGAGCACGGCAGAGAGCGCCTGTCCGTACTCACCGCCATAACCGCCCAGGGAGAAGTTGATGCCTTTGAACAGGAAAGGAGAGAAGCGACCACGGACGGCAGAGTTCTCTGTATTGGTGGAATATGGCACCAGCACATGCATCCCATTGACGAAGGTCTGGCACTCCTCACTCTCACCACCCCTTACGTAGAGTTTGCCGTTCTCCCCCACCTTCTGCGTACCAGGCAGTGTCTGCAATGCTGCCACGATGTCGCCGCATGAGTTGCCGGCCATCACCACGTCGAGCGCATCCATCGTCTTGAAGTTGTCGCTCTTGCCGAAACTGAATGTGCTGGCGGTGACGACCACCTCGCTGATGGTGGTGGCCTGTTCTTTCATCTGGACTTTGAGACGAGTCATTAGGCTGACGTCGGCTGTGTATGAGTAATCCTCATACCCCATATAGGTGACCTTAAGTGTCACCTCTCCAGTCTTTGATGTATGGAAAGCAAACTGTCCGAGCGAGTCAGTCAGGCATCCGTCAATCGTACCTATTATAAATACGTTGGCCCCCACGAGCCGTTCCTTGCCGTCAGTGACGATGCCCGTCACGGTGGTCTGTGCAACCAGTTGGAAGGTGGTTGCCAGCATGATGATGATATGTGTCAGTCGATGTTTCATGCCGCAAAAATACGGCAAGAATCCGATGCCTCCAAATTCCTGTGACAGACGGCTAAAACCGCTGACACACAACTAAGTCGGATGACCAATGACTAAGAAAAAGGACGAATGACTAAGCGATGAAAGCCTTTAACTGAGGCACATACGAGCGTGATACCGGGATGCTGTCGGTGCATGTGCCGAGGGTCAGTTGATAGCCGTTGGAGTTGCCCCGGGCAGAGGTGATGTTGTTGACATTGACGACAAATGAGCGGTGGCACTGGAAGATGTTGGCATAGTCTTTCAACTCCTCGACAACGGCAGACAGCGTGGTGTGGAGTTCCACGTATGTCGGTTTCCCATCTTTCAAGCAGCAAACCGACACATTGTTTTTCTTAGCCTCAATATAAAGGAGGCTGTTGATGGGAATGCAGAGGTCGTTTCCCCTGACATTGGTGTCGTGGATGGTGATGCTGATGTCTTTCTGCTCCTCCGTCGTATTGCTCAGCAAAGCCTCCATCTTCTCCCTCAAAAACTGGTTGTACTGGATGCTGATGGAAACGGCCGATATAAAAATGCCTATGATGACCGTCCAATACAAAAACATGAGGAAGAGCCGCAAAGTAATCGGACAATGGAAGATGAAGGAGAACAGGATGAAATTGCCGACTGCGATAAGGAGTATCAGTCCGATTATGGCACATCCTTGGTGCCAGATGCGCCAAGGTCTGACACGCTGTGTCAGGCGGGCGAGGAATCCCCATCCATACAAGGCATAGCAACACGAAGTGATAAGGCCAAAGATTCCCGCCACCAAGAACTTGTTGCCTTGGTACATGCTGAATCCGAACGGCTGCAACATATAGAGTATCGCCCAAATGACCACACCATAAAAGATGCAGTCTCTCAGCCAATGCCCACTCTGCTTAAAGGGGTATGTACGGTTAAGAAAAAACATTGTTTTAAATCACATTTTTATGGTTAAGCCGTCATAGGCGAGGAAAACGCCATCGGGCAAAATGTGTGACGTTTCGGCATGGAAACCTATCTGATGGGTGAAATGGGTGAGATAGGTACGTCTGGCCCCCACTCTCTGGGCAAAGGCAATGGCATCGCCGAGAAGTTGATGCGAGTGGTGCTCTTTCTCTATGCGCAGCGCATTGATGACAAGCGTGTCGACACCCTCCAGATAAGGCATCTCTGCCTCATCGATAGTCTTCATGTCGGTGATGTAGGCCAGCGGTCCGATACGGAAGGCGAGGATAGGCAACTTGCCGTGCATCACCTTAAACGGTATCACCTCAAGGTCGCCCACCCTTATTGGCTCATGGGGAGCGATGGTGTGTAGATTCAGCAAGGGGACACCCGGATAGAGATGCTCTCCGAAACAATAGGGCATCGTGATGCGCAGCGCCCTTTCGGTTGCCTCGTTGGCATAGATGTTGACGGGGCCGAAAGTGCAGAAAGGCCGTATGTCATCGATGCCTGCCACATGGTCGTAATGAATATGAGTGAGCAGCACGGCATCAAAGGGCTTGAAATCAAGAGGAAGGATTTGCTGGCGGAAGTCGGGACCGCAGTCGAGGAGCACCCGTGTGGTGTCCGTCTCCAGCAGGGCGGAGGTGCGCAACCGCTTGTCGCGGGGGTCACTGCTTCGGCACACCTCACAATGGCATCCGATGCTCGGCACTCCGCCGGAGGTACCCGTCCCCAGGAAAGTCAGTCGCATATCATTCATTCTCTCTCCATGCATGAAACCGTTCACACAATATTCACCTCAGACTGTATCTCAATGCCGAAGCGCGCCATGACGTCAGCCTTGATGGCCTTGCTGAGTGCCAGCACTTCCTGGCCTGTCGCCCCACCTTTGTTGACCAGCACCAAGGCCTGCTTGTCGTGCACACCGGCATTGCCCATGGACCGCCCTTTCCATCCGCACCGCTCAATGAGCCATCCTGCCGGCACTTTCTCATGCTCCTCGTCGATGGTGTAGTGGGGCATTTGGGGATAGTCTGACAGTAACTGAAGATATTTCTCACGGGATATGACGGGGTTGACGAAGAAACTGCCCGCGTTGCCCTCTACCTTGACATCCGGCAGTTTGGCATTTCGGATGTTGATGATAACTTGCCGCAACTGCGCTGCCGTAGGCTTCGGTATCTCAAGTCGGGCGAGTTCGCTGCGGATATTGCCGTAGTCGAGTTTTGGTTCGAAGGTCTCAGAGAGTCGGTAGGTGACTGCTGTGATGAAATACTTGTTTTTCCATTCATGCTTGAAACGGCTGTCGCGGTAGGCATATGCACATTCCCTGGGATTGATGGTCTCCTGCAGTCCGGTGACCATATCCACTGCCTCGATGCTCCAGATAAGATTGCACACTTCGGCACCATAAGCCCCGATGTTCTGCACAGCCGTTGCTCCCACATCGCCCGGGATGAGTGAGAGATTCTCTGCTCCATACCATCCATGGTCGACGCAATGTCTGACGATATCGTCCCAAGTCTCACCCGAGCCGCAGCGCAGCAGCACATAGCCGCCCTCGCTTGACGACTCCA
>JAGCXX010000093.1 GCA_017961115.1 Prevotella sp.
GCCAACTCACCAGAGACACCGCTCAATTTGGAGTTGCTCTGTAATGCCGTTACTCTGAAGAAAATATAAGAGTGAAGACAAGACCTCTCAAAAATCCCAATAATATGAACAATATATTCAACATACAGCGCGTGGAAAGGCTCTCCCGGTGGATAATTGCCACCGACATGCCCTACTATCGGAGGACTGCCGCCACCACACTTGCCATTATTCTTTTCATCTTGCTAATCCCCACTTTGCATAATTTCTTTGGTGGTGATGGATCGTCAGTTAGAGATTTCCCAGCAGCGGTGATGCTTTTCATGCTGGCTGCCGTGTTCCTCCTCGGCGGTAGTTATATGATGTATTCCTACTCACAGCGTAAAGAAGGATTGCGCGAACTGAACTTGCTGCCAGCCAGCAACCAGGAGAAATTCCTCATGCGCTATCTTCTTTCCTTCCTTTCTCAGTTGGTCATTTGCATAGGCTGCATTCTCATAGCCGACCTTGTACAATATGTCGTGGGATGGATTATTGGGAGGGCTGAACCAAATTTCTTCATCCCCGTCATGTTTGATGTTCTGGGTCGTTTTGACAACATACCCGGTCCTATGGTATGGTGTCTTTTCACTCAGTTCCTGTGGGTACACACTTTCTATATTGTTGGAGCCAATTTCTTCCGCAACATCAAGTTCAGTTGGTTGTTCACCTCCATCATCCTGTTCGTCCTGTTTTTGGCAGGTATTCGTTTGCTCAGTTATTTTGTGGGGAGTGGCCGTCAGGTGACGTTGTACATGGAGGACCATATATGGCCGTTCAGCTTCCTTTTCCTGGCATTAAGCATCTTTCATGTGTGGCTCGCATACCGACTCTTCTGCCGCCGCCAGCTTGTGGGCAGGTTTTTCAATTGTTAATACTCCACTTTGTCAAACCATATACAGAAACAACAATGGATAATTTCAATATCAAACGTTTCGGAAATACTTTTAAATGGTTCTTCTGCGAGAACCGTGGCCGTTTATTGGCATGGACAGCAGGTCTTGCATTGGGAGTCTTCGCCATGCAGTCCCTATTCCTTTGGATGATGATGGTACGCGTCAATGGACTGGAACTGAACTCCGAGATAGTCACTGGGGTATGTACTCCCATTACTAAGATTTGTTGCTATGTGGCACTTCTCCTTGGTTTTTGTCAGATATTCTCCACGCTGAGGCTCAAGCAGAAACGTATCGCCTACCTGACGTTGCCGGCAACCAATCTTGAGCGCTATCTGGCAGCTTTTGTCATGGCTACAGTTGTATGGACCATCTTCATCTTGTTCGCTACGATACTGGGTGATACCCTGCGGATGGTGTTCTTCGGACTCCTGGGCAAGGGATGGGTCAGTGGAATAGGTGTATATTTCTCCTCCAATCATCTTTACTTGACAGGAAGTTCAAAGGTGATGGACTATGCATACACCATATCTGTTTGGCTTTGGACATGTTCGTTCTATGTTCTCGGCGGCACTTTGTTCAGGAAACGTGAATTCCTTTTCACCACTCTTATCCAGATAGTGCTTTTCACAGGTTTTATTTGGCTGAACAAACAGTTAGGCAGCAATTTCTTCGAGGATCCAGACATAATAGTAAAAAATGTTAACGCATTTTCTTATGTTGTCATATTTGGCCTGTTCGCCTTCTCTCTTCTCAACATCTGGGGTAGTTACCAGTTATTCAAGCGCTTTCAGATTATCACCTCTAAATGGACAAACGTATGATATTCAACAACGACAAGGCCATATACATACAGATGGCAGACCGTCTTTGCGATGAGATAATCTCCGGTAAATATCAGGAAGATGAGCGCATCCCCAGTGTCCGTGAGTATGCCGTGCTCCTGCAGGTGAACACCAACACCGCCATGAAGGCCTACGACCAATTGGCTCGCGACGAGATTATCTACAACAAGCGCGGACTCGGCTATTTTGTCAAGCTGGGTGCCAAGCAGAAGATTATGACTGTCCGCCGGAGTGAGTTCATGGAGCAGCATTTGCCCGAACTCTTCCGCAACATGCAATTGTTGGGAATAGACATCAATGACGTGAAGGAAGCGTGGCAAAAATATAAAGATTGAAAGTTGAGCGCAAGCGAAAATTGAGAAATAGACAGTAGAAAATTATGATGGGCGGATTGCAAATATTGCGAATCCGCCTGTTTTTTTGTCCGGTTTTTCCAGATTTTCCGGTTTTTCCGGTTTTTCCGGATAATCCAGTTTTTCTGGCTGTATTTCTTTTGCGGATAGGAGTTTTTTCACTATCTTAGCACCCTCAAAAACCTATCCAGTATTATGCGAAGAATAAAAGGACTTGTCATTGCCTTGGCTTTATCAGGCATATCATCTTTCGCCCAGACCGGCAAGGAGTGGGACGACCCCAAAATCACCAGTGTCAACCGTGAGACAGCACATACTGTCGGCATATCATGGGCTTCCGAAAAAGAGGTGTCGAATCCTATCAGTGAGTCGCCCTATTTCCTTTCACTCGATGGAAAATGGAAATTCTACTGGGTAAATACACCGACGGCAGCATCGGATGCGAGATGCGCCAAAGACTTCAATGATGCGGCATGGACCGACATCGATGTCCCCTCCAGTTGGCAGGTGTGGGGACTCAACCACGGCAAGTCGTGGGACAAGCCTCTCTATTGCAATGTGGCTTATCCCTTCTCGTTCAATGAGTCCACCTACAGTGTGATGGCCAGCCGCCCAGGTTGGTTCACTTACAACAGTTCGATGCCCAACCCCGTAGGCACCTACCGCCGCACTTTCACCATACCCGACTCGTGGAAGGGACGTGATGTCTATGTGCGCTTCAACGGAGTAGGACATGGCTATTACCTTTGGATTAACGGACAGCGGGTAGGATACAGCGAGGACTCCTACCTGCCTTCAGAGTTCAACATCACACCATATCTCACAGAGGGTGAGAACTCCATCGCCTTGCAAGTATATCGCTTCACCAGTGGTTCGTTTCTGGAATGCCAGGATTACTGGAGGTTGACCGGCATACAGCGCCACTGCTTCCTCTGGTCGGCACCCAAGAGTCAGATACGCGACTATTTCTTCACAACCGACCTCGACAACACCTACACCAATGCCAAGGCCAACGTGAAGTTGAGCATCACAGGTGCTGACGCGGTGGCTGGCGGCGAGGTGGAGGTACGCATTGAGAAAGACGGTGGTGTGGTGGCAACCACCCGTCAGCAGGTGGCCTCCGAACTGAGTCTGGACATGGATGTGACCAAACCCCTGAAATGGAGTGCAGAGGAGCCCAATCTCTATGACCTCATCATCGTGTTGAGAGACGGAGATGGGACATCCGTGGACATCCGTGGCGGAAAGGTAGGTTTCCGTGAGGTGGGCATCCGCTCCGACGGTGCGCTGACCATCAATGGGAAGCGCATGGTGTTCCATGGTGTCAATCGCCATGACTTCAGTCCCGTCAACGGGCGAGCCATCACTGATGAGGAAATTGAGGAGGACATCAAGACCATGAAGCGGCTCAACATCAATGCTATCCGCACGTCGCACTATCCCAATGACCCCATATTCTATGACCTTTGCGACAAATATGGAATGTATGTCCTGGCAGAGGCGAATGTGGAATGCCATGCCAACATGAAGTTGTCGTCGGTGGATTTGTTCCGTCCGGCGATGGTGGAGCGCTCTGTGAACCATGTCCTGTGGATGCGCAACCATCCGTGCATCTTCATTTGGTCGTTTGGCAACGAGTCGGGCAATGGTGGCAACTTCAAGTATGTGGGAGAGGCTATCAAAAAACTCGACAAGACCCGCCTCACCCACTATGAGGGCAACAGCGACTATGCCGATGTGTCGAGTACGATGTACGGCAGTTATGAGAACATCAACTGGATTGGTTCATCAAGACAGGGACAGAGCGGGCAAAAACCCCATATCCAGTGTGAGAACAGTCACTCGATGGGCAACTCGATGGGCAATGTGAGGGAAATGTTCGACCTGTACGAGAAATATCCATGCCTCACCGGTGAGTTTATCTGGGACTTCAAGGACCAGGGCCTGCTCACGAAGAGCAGCACGGGAAAGAACTACTGGGCATATGGAGGTGACTTCGGCGACAATCCCAACGACGGCAACTTCTGCATCAACGGCCTCGTACATCCCGACTGGAGCCTCACTGCCAAGTCATACAACACCAAGAAAGTATATCAGCCCATCGAGTTCAAGGCTGTGAAGAACCAACCTACCAGGTTCCGCATTAAGAACAAGATGGCTTTCCTGCCCAGTTCGCATTATGATGTGCGCTATGCACTGGTTGATGAGGAAGGCAACCAACTCGCTACTGGCGTGATTGACCGTGAGGTGGCGCCTGGCGACAGCGTGCTCTACACCATCGACCTCTCTCCGCTTACAGGACTTGATGAGACCAAGGAGGCATTTGTGACCTTCACCGCCACACAGAAGGAAGCCACGCCTTGGGCAGAAGCCGGATATGTGGTGGCAGAAGAGAAACTGCCTGTGCAGACCGCCAAGAAACCGATGTATGACCTCTCGGGACTTGACGTACAAGAAGCATTGGAGGTGGAGGATGCCGCCAGCACCATCACCGTGGGCAACGCCACTTTCAAGGCTGTGTTCAGCAAGACCTCAGGCACGTTGAGTGGATACAACTACGATGGTGTGGAGATGATGAGCAAGCCACTGTTGCTCAACGTCTTCAGGTTGCCTACCGACAATGACGGCAGACAGTCGGGGTCGTGGGACACCATGGGACTCCGCAAACTGTCTGTGAAAGGCACGTCATCAGAATGCGTCAAGAGCGATGACGGCAAGACCGCCACCGTCACCCTAACCAGCGTCTATACTGGACTGAGCGGAACGTCTTTTGATGTCAGCCTTATGTTCATTGTCTGTGCCGACGGCACCATGATGACCAACGCCTTCATCCGGCCCTCCACCACAGGTGCCATCATCCCGAAAATGGGATTCAGGATGGAGATGCCCTCTGCGATGGAGCATTTCACTTGGTTTGGCCGCGGACCCTGGGACAGTTATCGTGACCGCAAGGAGGCTTGTCTGCCCGCCATTTATAAGAGCACTGTCACTGACCAGTATGAGGAGTATATCCTGCCTCAAGAGCACGGCACAAAGCAGGAGGTGCGCTGGATGTCGCTTACCGACACCGAGGGCAGGGGACTGCTCTTTGTGGCACCCGACCAGATGGCTGCATCTGCCGTGCATTTCCGTGCCGAAGACAACTATACCAACCGTGACAACCGCAGCAGGCACACCTACCAATGGAAGTCATGTGCCGGTACCATCGTGTCGCTCGATGCCGCCACCCGCGGATTGGGCAACGCCAGTTGTGGTCCCGATGTGCTCGACAAGTATGAGTTGCGCTCCGCCAACACCGCATTCCGCTTCTTCATCATGCCGCTGAAGGCGGAGAGCAATGCCGCCCAGATGGCCCGTGTGGCGATGCCTGTCTGCCAGCCTGTGAGTTGCGAGCGGTTGAGCAGCGGTCGCATCAGGATGACAACACCCACCACGGGGGCAACCATCTATTACAGCATCGACGGCGGCGAGTACCAGAAATATGCCTCGTCATTGCTTCACGATGACCCCTGCACCATCAAGGCATACTGCGTGGCGGAAGGGATGATGGACAGTCCGGTGATGAGTTACAGTTTCGACCTTTTTATCAACAAGAGTGTGTGGAAACTGGTAAGTGCCGACAGTCAGCACAGTGGCAATGAGGCACGGTTGGCTTTCGACAACAACCTCTCCACGTTCTGGCACACGGAATACTGGGGCACCGAACCCGCTTGTCCCCATACCCTTGTGGTCGACATGGTCAGCACCTACATGGTGACGGCATTCACCTACAATGGCAGGACCGATGGCAATCAGAACGGAATGATTAAGGCATACGAGGTATATCTGAGTCTGGACGGCAAGGATTGGGGCAGTCCGGTGGCGAAAGGTGAGTTTAAAAACACCACTGCGATGCAGGTGGCAACACTGAAGACCCCGACTTTGGGGCGCTATCTCAAGTTGGTGGCGCTCTCAGAAATCAATGGCAACAAATGGACGTCTGCTGCAGAGATTGGCATTCGTGCGGCATCCAACAACACGGTGGTGGAGACCATCACCAGCAGACCGGTTCAGACCGCCACGGGCATCTATGACCTTCAGGGCAGGAAACTGGCCGACGACGCATCGCTACACTCCACGTTACCCAAGGGAATCTACATCCGCAATGGCAAGAAGGTCATTTCTAATTGAAGATTGGAGATTGAAAATTGAATATTGAAGATTCTTCTTGTGGATTAGCAGAATTGTTGCAACCTTTCCCTAATTCCTTAAAAAATCAAAATTTTATCTATATAATAAGGTATATCAATAAAGTTTTATGTACTTTTGCGGCTCGAATAACAATTTTGACAAGATATGCAAGACAATTTAGTGATTGTAGAGAGCCCGGCAAAAGCCAAGACAATTGAGAAATTTTTGGGCAAGGACTACAAGGTGATGTCGAGTTACGGACATATCCGTGACCTGAAGAAGAAGGAAATCAGTATAGACCCAGACACCCTTGAGCCCTTTTATGAGATACCAGAAGAGAAGAAGAAAGTGGTAAGCGAACTTCGCACCGCAGCCAAGAAAGCCGGCAAGGTGTGGCTCGCATCTGATGAGGACCGAGAGGGAGAGGCCATCTCCTGGCATCTCTGTGAGGTGCTTGGACTCGATGAGGAGAAGACCAACCGTATCGTGTTTCATGAGATTACCAAGAGTGCTATCCTTGAGGCGATAGAGACACCGCGACATATCGATATGAACCTCGTCAACGCTCAGCAGGCACGCCGCGTGCTTGATAGGTTGGTAGGTTTCCGCCTCTCACCGGTGCTGTGGCGCAAGGTGAAGCCCGCCCTCTCCGCCGGACGTGTGCAGAGCGTGGCCGTCAGACTCATCGTGGAGCGCGAGCGTGAGATACAGGCTTTCCAAAGTGAGTCATTCTATCGTGTAAGTGCCGTGTTCACCCTGCCTCAGACACAAGGTGCGTCAGAGGTGAAGGCAGAGTTGCCAGTCCGTTTCCGCAGCCATGAGGAGGCCATCGCTTTTCTTGAGCGTTGTAAGGATGCCACCTTTACCGTAGAGGCTGTTACGAAGAAGCCTCTCCACCGCACCCCTGCTCCTCCATTCACCACCTCCACCCTGCAACAGGAAGCCTCTCGAAAACTGGGTTTCACCGTCTCGCAGACCATGATGGTGGCACAGCATCTGTATGAGAACGGACATATCACTTATATGCGTACCGACTCCGTCAACCTCTCCAAACTGTGCATCGCCGACAGCAAGGAAGAGATTTTCAAACTCTATGGAGAGAAATACAGCAAGCCCCGCAACTACAAGACCCATGCTAAAGGTGCACAGGAGGCTCACGAGGCCATCCGCCCCACCTATATGAGCAATACTGAGATAGAGGGCAACTCACAGGAGCGCCGTTTGTATGACCTCATCTGGAAGCGTACTGCCGCCTCTCAGATGGCTGATGCGCTCATCGAGAAAACCACTGTCAACATCCGCATCGGATTTGCCGAAGCTCCCATTTCAGATACTCTCGCAAACAAGAGCAACCAGGGAGAGGCAGCCGACTATTTCGTGGCAACTGGAGAGGTCATCACCTTTGACGGATTCCTCAAGGCTTACCATGAGTCGACCGATGACGAGAACGAGATGGAGGATGTCACACACATCCTGCCCGTGATGAAGGAGGGCGACCGTCTGGAGCGCTCAGCCATCACCGCTACAGAGCGTTTCACCACAGGTCCCATCCGCTACACAGAGGCCAGTTTGGTGCACAAGATGGAAGAGTTGGGCATTGGCCGTCCGTCTACCTATGCCCCCACTATCAGCACCATCCAGCAACGCGAGTATGTGCAGAAAGGCGACAAGAAAGGGGTGGAGCGCACTTTCACCATCGACACACTCAAGGGCAACAAAATCACCACTGCCACCAAGAAAGATGTGGTGGGCAAGGAGAAAGGCAAGTTGCTGCCCTCCGATGTGGGTATTGTGGTCAACGACTTCCTGCTTGAGTATTTCCCCGACATCATGGACTATGGCTTCACCGCCAATGTGGAGAAGCAGTTTGACAGGATTGCCGAGGGCAAGGCCAAGTGGACGGCGATGATCAAGAGTTTCTACAAGGATTTTGAACCCGTGGTGGAGCGCACGATGAACATACGTGCCGAGCATAAGGCTGGTGAGCGCGAACTGGGTCTGCATCCCACGACAGGGAAACCCGTCTCGGTGAAGATTGGCCGCTATGGTCCCATTGTGCAGATAGGCAGCGCCGATGATAAGGACAAGCCACAGTTTGCCCAGATGCCGGCAGGCAAGAGCATGGAGACCATCACCCTCGAGGAGGCACTTGAACTCTTCAAGTTGCCCCGCACCGTGGGTGAGTTCGAGGGTTCTCCAGTGGTCATAGGCACAGGCCGCTTCGGTCCCTATGTGCAGCACAACAAGAAATATGTGTCGCTGCCCAAGACCGACGACCCGTTGTCTGTCACCTTGGACAGAGCCATAGAACTCATCAAGGAAAAACGTGAGCAGGAGGAGAAACGTCATCTGCAGCAGTTTGACGAAGACCCCAAGATGGAGGTGATGTCGGGTCGCTATGGACCCTATATCTGCTACGATGGCAAGAATTACCGTATGCCGAAAGCCATGCATGCCAAAGCAGGACAGCTCACCTTCGAGGAGTGTATGCAGGTAGTCACCGCAGCGGACAGCAAGAAGAAATAGCCCATGGTGAGAATCATCATCATCGGATATATGGGTGCCGGGAAAACCACGGTGGGAAAGGCTCTGTCGAAGGAGACCGGCTATCCCTTTTATGACCTCGACTGGTATATCGAGACGCGCATGAGAAAGAGCGTGTCGCAGTTGTTTGCCGAGAGGGGAGAGGAGGGCTTCCGTAAAATCGAGCATGCGATGCTCCATGAGGTAGCAGAGTTTGAGAATGTCATCATCAGTTGTGGTGGCGGTACTCCTTGTTTTTTTGACAACATGGACTACCTCAACGAACAGGGGCACACCGTCTATCTCAAGGCCGACCCCGAGGTGCTCCGCTACCATCTCCTCCTTGGCAGGGGTGTCCGTCCCCTCCTGAAAGGGAAGACACCGGAGCAATTGCTCGAATTCATCACCGAGCAGTTGGCCAAGCGCGAGCCATTCTACTCCAAGGCCATGCATATCCTTGATGTCAACAAGCTCGACAGCTATGAGAAAGTGAAAATTTCGGTCAGCCGAATCCGAGAACTGACAGGTATCTGATTTCCAAGAACATACTTTAACCCCAGTAACAAACATGAAGAAATGGACTATTGACGACTCCCTGGAGCTTTACAACATCCCCGGATGGGGCACTTCATACTTCGGAGTCAATGAGAGAGGCAATGTCTATGTCACTCCATGCAAAAACGAGACCAGAATAGACCTCCGCGAGGTGATGGATGAACTTGCCCTGCGTGATGTCACCCCACCGGTGCTCCTCCGCTTCCCCGATATTCTTGACAACCGAATAGAGAAGACCTGGAGCTGCTTCAGAAAGGCATCGCAGGAATATGACTACAAGGGGGAGAATTATGTGGTTTATCCTATTAAGGTCAACCAGATGCAGCCCGTCGTCGAGGAGATTATCTCTCACGGCAGGAAGTTCAATCTCGGACTGGAGGCAGGGTCGAAACCAGAGCTCCATGCCGTCATCGCCATGCAGTGCCAGAGTGACTCCATCATTATCTGCAACGGATACAAAGACCAGAGCTATATAGAACTCGCCCTTCTTGCCCAGAAGATGGGCAAGCAAATCTTCATTGTCGTGGAGAAGATGAACGAATTGGAAATCATCGCCCGCGAGGCCAAGAAGATGGGCATCCGTCCCAATATCGGCATCCGCATCAAGCTGGCATCAAGTGGTGCCGGCAAGTGGGAGGAAAGCGGAGGAGATGCCTCCAAATTTGGTCTGACCAGTGCCGAACTCCTTGAGGCACTGGAGATACTCGACAAAAAAGGCATGCGCGATTGCCTGCGCCTCATCCACTTCCACATTGGTTCGCAAATCACCAAGATACGCCGCATCCAGACCGCCCTGCGTGAGGCGTCGCAGTTCTATATCCAACTCCACAAGATGGGCTACAATGTAGATTTCGTGGACTGCGGTGGCGGACTGGGCGTTGACTACGACGGCACACGCTCGCCCAGCAGCGAGAGTTCGGTCAACTACTCCATCCAGGAGTATGTCAACGACTGTATCTATACTTTTGTGGAGGCAGCCAACAAGAACGGACTGCCCCATCCCAACATCATCACTGAGAGCGGCCGCTCCCTGGCAGCTCATCACTCCGTGTTGGTCATCGACGTGCTGGAAACCGCCTCACTGCCCGAAATGGACGAGGAGTTTGAGCCTGATGAGAACTCCCACCAGTTGGTGAAAGACCTCTATGAGATATGGGACAACCTGTCGGCGCGCAATGTGCTGGAGGACTGGCACGATGCGGAGCAGATACGGGAAGAGGTGCTCGACCTGTTCTCGCACGGCATCGTCGACCTCAAGACCCGTGCGGAGATAGAGGCGATGTACTGGAGTGTCTGTCATGAGATACATGCCCTTGCCAAAGGTCTGAAGCACATTCCTGAGGAATTGATGAAGATTGACAAACTGCTGGCAGACAAGTATTTCTGCAATTTCTCCCTCTTCCAGAGCTTGAGTGACTCATGGGCTATCGACCAGATTTTCCCCATTGTTCCTTTGCAGCGCCTCAATGAGCGGCCTACGAGGAATGCCACCCTTCAGGACATCACCTGCGACAGCGACGGCAAGATAGCCAACTTCACCACCAACCGCCATAACTCACACTCGCTGCCGGTGCATACCTTGAAGAAGAATGAGACTTACTATCTTGGCGTGTTCCTCGTGGGAGCCTATCAGGAGATTCTCGGCGACATGCACAACCTCTTTGGTGATACCAACGCAGTGCATATCTCGGTGAAGGACAAATCCTACCATATCGACCAGATTATCGATGGCGAGACGGTGGAGGAGGTACTCAAATACGTACAGTACAATCCCAAGAAACTCGTCCGACAACTTGAGGTATGGGTTGCCAAAAGTGTGAAACAAGGCAAGATTACGCTTGAGGAAGGCAAGGAATTTCTCAGCAACTACCGCAGCGGCCTCTATGGATACACTTATCTGGAATGATGTTGAAGGTTTGATGTTTGAGATTTGAGGTTATGAAGGAAAAACTGGTAGTTGTCAAAGTGGGCGGTGCTGTCGTGGAGGATGAGGCTCAGCTGGCACAGTTGTTGAAGGATTTCGCTGCCATCCCCGACAGGAAAGTTCTTGTGCATGGTGGTGGGCGCAGGGCCACTAAGGTGGCGGCGGCACTGGGTATTGAGACGAAGATGGTGAATGGCCGCCGCATCACAGACGCCGATATGTTGGGTGTAGTCACAATGGTCTATGGCGGATTGGTGAACAAGAACGTGGTGGCACGCCTTCAGGCATGTGGGGTGAACGCCCTCGGGCTGACCGGTGCCGACATGGACGTGATTCGCTCACACCGCCGGCCGCTGAAAGACGGCATTGATTTCGGTTTTGTGGGTGATGTCGACCGCGCCGACGGACAACGACTCTCCGCGCTTATCGAACAAGGAGTGACGCCGGTGATGGCACCGCTCACCCATGATGGTGCTGGTCACTTGCTCAACACCAATGCCGATACCATCGCGGCAGAGACTGCCAAGGCATTGGCGGAGTTTTATGACGTGACACTGATCTACTCCTTTGAGAAAAAGGGAGTGCTCGCCAACCCAGATGACGACAACAGTCTCATTCCCACCATCACCCATCAGGACTTCGCCCGCCTCAAAGCCGATGGCACTATTTCTGGGGGAATGATTCCCAAGATAGAGAACGCGCTCGAGGCCATTGATGCCGGTGTGTCGAAGGTCATCATCACTTTGGTTACCGCCATCGACGGGAAGCAGGGGACGATGATTGAAGACTGAATATTGAAAAATGAAGACGGCGGTGTTTGGGTGCATCGTCTTATTTTTCTTTTGTTAATAAGTACTAAATCTTGGAATAGTTTTATGTAGTTTGTAACTTTCGGTGTATCCTATTCGTCATTAATTCAGAAAACGATGAAAGAAATCAGTTTCCGACATGATGTGCTGCCGCTTAAGAACCTGCTCTACAGGCTCGCACTGCGAATAACACAAAAGCACGAGGAGGCAGAGGATATTGTGCAGGACACACTGATTAAAGTCTGGAACAAGCGTGATGAGTGGGAGAAAATAGAGTCGATAGAGGCATGGTGCCTCACTATCTGTCGCAACTTGGCGCTCGACCGCATCAGAAGCAGAGACAACCAGAACGAGTCGCTTGACATCATACAAACTGACACACCAGACAAAGACGGAACACCTTACGAGCAAATGCTCCAACGCGACCGCATCGAACTGGTCAGGCGCATGGTGAACGCACTGCCCGAGAAACAACGCAGTTGCATGCAGCTGAGAGATTTCGAGGGGAAGAGCTACAAGGAAATCGCAGCGATACTCAATATCAGCGAGGACCAGGTGAAAGTGAACATCTTCAGGGCCCGACAGGCCATCAAGACCAAATACCAACAAATCGAGGGATATGGACTATAAATACATCGAACAACTGCTGGAGCGCTACTGGCTCTGCGAGACCTCCTTGGAGGAGGAGCAGATTCTGCGCACATTCTTCAGTCAGGAGAATGTTCCGGTAAGTCTCCTGCCCTACAAGGACCTGTTCACCTACGAGCAGACCGATGTAGAGGAGACACAGCTGGGAGATGATTTCGACCGCAGGATGCTGGATATGGTGGGAGAGGCCGCACCCGTCAAGGCGCGCACCATCAGTCTCGCACAGCGGCTCAAGCCTCTCTTCAAGGCGGCAGCAATCGTGGCCATCATCCTCACTTTGGGCAATGCCATGCAAGTGGCGATGCAACCAGCCGAGGCTCCTGATATCGCTGGCACCAACGGATACAACGAGGTCACACAGGAAGGTGTCTCTGTGGCGATTGCCGACACCATGAGGCAAGACTCGATGAAAATCACCGAGGTGCCCATCATCAAATGATTAATTTCTATGCTTTTAATATAAACATCAAGGTTTAGTAAAACAATCATGAAACTGTGAAGTTTCAATTCTCTCAAA
>JAGCXX010000094.1 GCA_017961115.1 Prevotella sp.
CACCAACTGGGCGAAGGGCGACCTTCCTTACAAGTTCAAGTAACAGAAAAGAGTGTTTTTATAATCCCCGGGGGTGACTCCGGGGATTTTTTTGGAGGGGAGTTGAGGAGTTTAGGAGTTGGGGGTTGGGGAGTTTAGGAGTCTAGGAGTTTGGGAGTTTAGACATATGAATGACTTGTCATGGGATTGCAAATCCATATTTTTAAGGCATCGGGATTGCAAATCCCGATGAACGGGGTGAACGGTGATTGCTAACGTGGTCCATCCTGAGGAAGCGGACTATCAATCCTTCATCCTTCATCTTTCATCCTTCATCCATTTTAGGAGTTTGGGAGTTGGAGATTTTAGACATATGTGATTATTGGGGGAAAGTTGGGAGTTTAGGCATAAGATTGGTAAGTTTTGAATTGTTTCCTCTAAAGAAAACTTAAAATCTATTTATTAATCATCTAAAAATGCAAATAATTGTCTAATTTTGCATCGAGAACATTTTTATAAAATAAAAATTCAGCGAAATAGATTAAAATGAAAAAGATATTTGCCCTCTTTTTCCTGATGCTCACCATCTGTACAGCCGCACAGGCAGCTGGCGGTTCCACATTCTACTACAAATTTGTGGCGCAGCCCAATGAAACGGGAGCAGGAAAGGTGTACGCATCCAACAAAGAGTTGGATCCCGAGACAGTTCCTTATAAGGACTATTATGGCACCTCCGTTTTCTCCGAGGGGTCGTTGCCCAATGTGAAGACCGTCACCGTCACCGCCTACCTCTATGCCCAACCCGAGAGCGGCTATATGTTCACCCACTGGGCAAGGGTGGAGAACGGCAAGGAGACCATCTTCAGCAATGCCCGTCATACATCCGACCTGGTGACCACCACCCAGACTGACAAAACGAAGCCCCAGATTGTCAACTACAAGGCTTATTTTGCCAAGTATGGCCTTGCTTATCCCGTCTCGTCTGACGAGACTCTCGGCACAGTGTCGATAGACATCCCCACCAACCAACTTGGCGATGTCATCACGATGACCGCCACCCCCGACCCTCTCAGTGGTCATTTCAAGGGATGGAGGCGCAACAGCCAGGCCACACTCATCACCGACAACCCCCTCACCTTTGAAGTGTCCAATGCCAACAGAGGAGTATACACTGCCGTCTTTGAGCATAGTGGTGTGGAGGACAAAGGAATATTCGTGCTCATGCAGGACGTGGGCACCAAGCGATTCTTCGGAGTCTGCGGCAAATCAGAGGAGACTTTCAATGAAGACCAGCGCTATTTTCTCAACTCCATGATGCTGGTAGATGAAAACAACAGCGAGATACGCAACACACCTGCATTCTTGCTAAAAATCACGGGAACCCCCAATGGGATGGGCGGCCTCAACGATGTCGCCATCTCAAGTCAGGGCATCAGCACATACGACATCAGCGACCAGCATTTCCAGATGGAAAACTTCGAGAAAGACGAGTACTTCATCTTCGCGAGCCATAATGGATTCACCGGTTATCTGAAAGACAACGGCTATGCTGACACTGGCAGAAGTCAGATGGAGCGCGTGGGTACTTACCACAGTCCCGGAATTTGGAACCGTTGGAACTACAACAGGGACTATGCTTGGCGTTTCCACATCGTCGATGAGGAGCATTTCGACACCAACTACATCGGAGCAAAGGCAGATGCCAGCACTCTGAAAAACGGCAGGTATTACACAACGATGTACACTCCATTCGCCTATGAGTGTCGTGACGGCATGAAAGCCTATATTGCGGACAAGTTCATGAGTGACGGAGAAGTCCACCTCAAAGAAGTGAAAAACGGCAAGGTGCCCCCCTATACCGCTGTCGTGCTTGAATGCAAAGGAACCACACCGCGCGAGAACCGCATGTTGCCCATCACAGAAACCCTTGAGCCTATCGAGACCAACCTGCTCAAAGGAGAAATATGGCTCAATGACGAGAGCGGTGACCCAGCCAACTACCGCACCGCCTTCAACCCCGCCACCATGCGCATTCTCTCAAAAAATGCCACTTTCGGAAAGGTCAACCTCACAGACCCCACCAACAACAATGCCCCTCTCACCTATATCGCCAACAACACCTGCTATCTTGACGTAAGCGGAATAGATGCACCCGACGACATCACCACCAACAAGGAAGGCGAGGTTGTCGACCGTCTTTGGGGCGATGTTGATGGCAACGGCATTGTCAACGTCACAGATGTCATGCTCATCATCGACAACATCCTTGGCAAACCTACACCAGTATTCATCTTCATCAATGCCGACACTGATGAGAGCAATTCCATCAATGTGACGGATGCCATGCTGATTGTAGACTACATTCTCGGAAGGTAATAGGAATATTCCCCTTCTCTCTAAAGATAAGAGAAGATAGGGCAAACTACTGTTTTATCAAATACAACAACATGAAAAGACACTCTATGGCATTATTGCTGGTCATGATCAGCCTAATTACCTATGCCCAAACTTATCCATATCAGAACCCTAATTTGAGTTCTGAGCAACGAGCCGCCGACCTCTGCTCACGCCTTACCCTTGAGGAAAAAGTCAGTCTGATGAAAAACTCCTCCCCAGCCATCCAGCGATGGGGCATACCACAGTTTGACTGGTGGAGCGAGGTACTGCATGGAGTGGCAAGAAATGGTTTCGCCACCGTCTTCCCTGCCACTATCGGCATGGCAGCATCCTTCGATGACGCCCTGCTCTTTCAGGTCTTCGATGCTGCAGGCAATGAGGGCCGTGCCAAGGCCAACACCGCACGCCGCAGCGGGGTCATCAAGAGATACCAAAGTCTCTCATTCTGGACGCCCAACATCAATATCTTCCGCGACCCCCGTTGGGGACGCGGTCAGGAAACCTATGGTGAGGACCCATTCCTGACTGAGAAGATGGGACTTGCCGTCGTACGCGGTCTTCAAGGAGACGGCACCCACAAATACCGCAAATTGCTTGCCTGCGCCAAGCATTTCGCCGTGCATAGCGGTCCGGAGTGGAATCGTCATGAATACAATGTTGAGAATGTTCCTGAGCGCGACTTATGGGAAACCTACCTTCCTGCCTTTAAGGCACTTGTTCAAAAAGGAGAGGTGGCAGAGGTGATGTGCGCCTACCAACGCATCGACGGCGACCCCTGCTGCGGCAACACCCGCTACCTGCAGCAAATCCTACGCGATGAATGGGGATTCAAAGGCATCGTGGTGAGTGACTGCGGAGCCATCAGCGACTTCTGGCGGCCCGGTCGCCACGGCGTGTCGGCCAACGCGCATGAGGCATCCGCCAAGGCCGTTAGGTCGGGAACCGACGTGGAGTGCGGCAGCAACTACCTGACGCTCCCCGAGGCAGTAGCAGCTGGTGAGATTACAGAGGCCGAGATTGACGTCAGCCTCAAGCGACTGCTCCAGGGCCGTTTTGAATTGGGCGATTTTGAACCCGAGTCTCTCGTTGACTGGCAACAGATGGACGAGCGTTGTGTAGCAAGCAGGGAGCACAAGGACCTCGCCCTCAAGATGGCGCAAGAGTCGATGACACTGCTGCAAAACCGCGGTGCCGTCCTACCCCTCGCCAAAGACAATCGAAAGATAATGGTGATGGGTCCCACTGCCAATGACTCCGTGATGCAATGGGCCAACTATTCGGGCTATCCCACAAGCACCACCACCATCCTGCAAGGTATCCGCAAGAAAGTTGGCAATGTGAAATACTACCCCGCCTGCAGCCTGACCAAGAACGAAATTGACGAGAGCCTGTTTGGCGACATCGTCAGTCCCGATGGAAGCAAAGGTCTTCGTGCCACCTATTTCAACAATAGGAATCTGAAAGGGGAACCCGCTGTCACGACTATCATCAGAGAGCCCATCAATCTGAGCAACGGCGGCAACACCGTCTTTGCTCCCGGTGTCAATCTCGAGCAGTTCAGTGCCCGCTACGAAGGAACATTTATTCCGAAGACAGATGGCATGGTGACATTGACGCTGAAATTTGACGACGGAGTGCGGCTACTTGTCAACGGCGACACCCTTGTCAATGTGTGGAACGGCAGAGACCGCATCCAGGTCAACGAGCGCAAGCTCCAGGTAAAGGCCGGTGAGAAATACCAACTCCAGTTGGACTATAACCAAGATGCCGATATGGCAGCCCTCCATTTTGACATTGTGAGGAAAGCCTCCCCAACCATGGAAGAGATTGTAGCACAAGCAAATGGATATGAAACCATTATCTTCGTCGGCGGCATCTCACCCCGTTTGGAAGGCGAGGAGATGCGAGTCGATGCCCCCGGTTTCAGGGGAGGCGACCGCACCGATATTGAACTCCCTGAAGCGCAGCGTAAGGTATTGGCAGCCCTCCATGCCGCCGGCAAGAAGGTAGTATTCATCAACTGCTCAGGCAGTGCCATCGGTTTGGTGCCTGAGACAGAGAGCGCTGATGCCATCCTTCAGGCATGGTATCCCGGTGAGGAAGGTGGCAATGCTGTTGCCGACGTACTTTTTGGCGACTGCAACCCCAGCGGCAAACTTCCCATCACATTTTACAGAAGCGTCAACGACCTGCCCGATTTCCTCGACTACCATATGGCAGGGCGCACCTATCGCTATTTCAAGGGTGATGCCCTCTTCCCATTCGGTCATGGTCTAAGCTACACCACATTCAGTTTCTCCAAACCCGTCTACAAAAACGGTAAGGTGAAGGTGAAAGTAACCAATACAGGCAAGATGGCAGGCACAGAGACCGTGCAGGTGTATATCCGCCGTATCGCCGACACCGAGGGACCCATCAAAACCCTCCGCGGCTATGCCCGTACCACCACGCTATCGCCACAGGAGAGCCAAACCTTGGAAATCGACTTGCCCCGTGAGCAGTTTGAGGGATGGGATGAGCGCAGCAACACCATACGCGTGGTTCCTGGCCAATATGAGATAATGGTAGGCAACTCCAGTGCTTCGACAGCACTGAAAACTATCAAGACAAAAATAAATTAGGATTTCATGCCAATAATTTTGCTACAGTCCGTAAAAAAGCGTAATTTTGCATCATGATGGAATTAAGAAGACACATTGAAATACTGCTTTTGAGCCATGACTGCGTAATAGTACCCAATCTGGGCGGTTTCATGGCCCATCATGTAGCCGCCCGCTACGACAAAGCCGACGGCATGTTCATACCCCCGTGCCGATCATTAGGCTTCAATGCCCAGCTCAACATGAGTGATTCTGTGTTAGCACAGTCCTACGCAGATGCCTACGACCTCAGTTTTCCAGAGGCAGTAAGGCGTGTTGAGCATGAGGTAAGCCTGCTCAAGGAGCGTATTGCTAAGAATGGGCGCTATGAGTTTGCTGGTTTGGGCATCTTATCTGTCAACAGCGACGGACGCTATGAGTTCGAACCCTGTCCCGCAGGCATCCTCACCCCCTCGCTCTACGGCTTTGGGGCATTTGAGATGCCGCAGCTCCGCCATGCCACGCCATCGCAGGTGGTGCTTGATACCAAGCCTATGAGCATCATCCACCCCGCCACTACCCACCGAACCTCAAAACTTGCCACCATCATGTCGCAATTCAACGATAACCATCAGCCATCTGAGGAAAAAACCATCAGCATCAAGGTGAGTCTGCTCCGCAACCTCGCCGTCACCGCCGTGGCCGCCGTGGCATTGATTCTCTTTGCCCGTCCAGTGCCTGCTGGTGAGGATGTTTCCTCCGCTTCCACTACATCAGAAGCCGGCATGCTATCCTTGCCGAGTCAGGAAACGTCATCCGCAACCGAGAGCACCGCCGATTTTTCCAGCATTGTCGGAGGTTTGGAGAAGATGTCGAGGATGAGTGAGGAAAGCCAGGAAGAAGGTGTCATACCCGAGTCAGGTTCCTTCACTATCGTCCTCGCCTACAGTCTTCCCTTGGAGAATGCAAAGATGTTTCTCTCCGAAATCAAGAGCAAGGGAGCACGCAAGGCAGTCCTGATGAGTTACAACGGTGAGAACGTCATAGCCTACGGCAGTTATACCGAGCGTGGCGACGCATACGTCCAGCTTCAGGAACTCATTGCCAGCGGCAGTGTCGAGAGTGGTTGGATTATGCAGGTGAAATAAGATGAAAAGAGTTCGCTGTCCGAAATGTGACGAGTTCATCACTTTTGATGAAACCAAATACGAGGCCGGTCAGTCACTGGTTTTCGAATGTCCGAACTGCCACAAGCAGTTCGGTATTCGTATGGGTGTGTCTCGTCTAAGGAATACGCAAAAGGAAGACCATCCCGACGAGCAAGCCAATGAGGCAGGCTGCGGTTCGATTGTCGTTATTGAGAACGTATTCCACTACAAGCAAGTTCTCCCTCTCCGCATGGGTGACAACACCATCGGCCGTTATATGAAGGGGAGCAAGACCAACACTCCCATCGAGACCAACGACCCCAGCGTGGACATGCTTCACTGTGTCATACAGGTATCACGCGATAAAAATGGCAAATTGAAGTATGTACTCAGAGACGGTCCCAGCAATACCGGTACCTTTGTCGACAACCAAATCCTCAGCGACCGTGAGCGGCGCGTCATCACCGACGGCACGCTCTTTACCATAGGTGCCACTAGCATCATCCTACGGGCGGCTGAGACAGAAAACGAAGACTGAAGAACAAATGCCGGATTTTCCGGAGTTTACGGAGATTCCAGGGGTTACGGAGATTCCGGAGTTTACGGAGATTCCGGGGTTTTCAAGAGAGTAATCTACTTTTTTCTTGGTTTAAGGCGAGGAATCCTATATTTTTCTCCTTCCTGAGGATTATTGTTGCCATAATTGGCGACAATGAGATAGATGTGTATGTCCGTACCCAAGAAAATGCGTGATATCGTTGCCAAGTCTTGTCCAGGCATCACTGTGATAACCGTGTCGATACCCACGATATCGTAAGCGCCATATGGTATCTGGGCATTCATCGCGTCATAATTGATGGTGTCTGCAGGGGATGCTGCCTCGGCAAGAGACGCTGCCTCAGCCACTGAGGTGGAATCTTGCATGCCAATTGTATCGACAGCAGAAACAGCATCACTGGCACCATTGTCCTGATGGCGCAGATGCAGCAATAGGGAGAGAAGTCCGATAGCGAGAGCCAGCAGAGGCAGCCCATACATCCAAAACCGTGAGCGGGATGGAGAAGAGGCCGGGGTATCTGGGGAGGATGGGGTATCTGGAGAGGCCGGAGTATCCGGAGTATCCGGAGTATCCGGGGATTCTAGGGAGGCTGGGGAGGCAGAAACTTCTGGGGTTTCTGGGGGAGATACTGGTTCTGTGAGGATGAGGAAAGTTTTGTCCTCCTCGGAAGGCTCATGGATGGAGTCATAAGGACTGACTATTGTGATGTCATCAAACTCCACCCCATCATTGAGTTCTACTTCCGGAAGGTAAGAGAAAGGTCTGTTGACCCATTCATCAAAAGCGCTGTCGGGTGTAAAAGACACCTTGCCAAAGACTTTCTCCGCCAAACGTACCTTAGTAAGCAGAAAAGAGCCTAATTGAGGCACACTGACTGTCTCGCCCCTTTCCATAGCATCGAGGATGCCCTTGAAGAACGTGACAGGAAATCTTTCCGCCACATGCTTTTCCACCTTTTCCTTAGCGACCAGCATCTCGGTGATGGCCTCAAAGACGTTTTTCGTTGATTCCTTTGTCCCCTCCAACAAGGGAGCGGGAACGAAACTCACAGAAAGAGAAGGCGGAACCAAGTAACGTTTTTGTGTATTGGCATCACAACGCACATACTCCATCTGCTTCGTCACCTCAAAGCGCCCGAAACCAGGAATGAGCAACTCGCCGTTTTCTGCCGTCTGCTCCGTCATCCACCTGACGACCGCATCCACATACTGCACTGCCTCCTTTTCTTCGCAGCCCAGTGTCTCAGCCAAACTTGAAATGATTTGCTGTGTGTTCATGATTGCCAATTTATCCTTATTGTTTCTATCTGTAGCGTGAAAGGCCAAGAACCGCGCCATAGAGGTCGAACTCCTCAGCACCTGTGATGCGGACATTATAGAAAGCCCCTCTTCTCAACTGCCTCTCTCCTACCCTAATGAGCACCTCTGGATCCACTTCAGGAGAAGAATACTGGGTACGGCCCACATAATAATCACCATCTCTGCGGTCGATAACCACCTGCATGGTCTTTCCCACGGCAGCATGCTCAATCTCCGCACTGATTTCCTGCTGCAGCGCCATCAGTCTGCCCAGTCTTTCTTGTTTTACCTCCTCTGGCACATCATCCTTGTAGTGGCGTGCGCTATAGGTGCCCTCTTCCTCAGAGTAAGCAAAAGCCCCCATTCGCTCGAAGCGTGCCCATCTGACGAAATCCATCAGTTGGTTGAAGTCTTCCTCCGTCTCTCCGGGAAACCCCACCATCATGGTGGTGCGCAGTGCAATTCCCGGCACCTCCTCACGCAGGTCGCGAACAAACTGATAGGTTTCCTCGCTCGTGGTATCCCTTCGCATTCGTGAGAGCATATTGTCGGAGACATGCTGCAAAGCCACATCCAAATATTTGCACACGTTGTCACGCCGACGCATCACCTCCAGCAGTTCCATTGGGAACTTGTTGGGATAGGCATAATGCAGTCTGATCCATCTGACTCCCGGAATGTCCGCCATACGGTCGATGAGTTCGGCTATGTGTCGTTTGCCATCGATGTCCATTCCATAGTAGGTGAGTTCCTGCGCGATGACCTGCAGTTCGCGCACCCCTTGTGCGACAAGCCACCTCACCTCGTCGAGGATTTCCTCCATAGGACGGCTGATATGCCGGTGAGTAATGATGGGAATGGCACAATAGGCACAATGTCTATTGCATCCTTCGCTGATTTTGAGATAGGCATAGTGTGAAGGTGTTGTGATGGTTCGCTGTCCGCGGCAGTCATCAGCAACAGCCATGCCCAGGTCATCGAGCAGGCGCATATAGTCGAACTTTCCATAATAGCCATCTACCTGCGGGATTTCCGTCTCCAGTTGTCGGCGGTATCGCTCCGACAGGCATCCCATGACATACAATCGTCCTATCTGTCCCGCCTCCTTAGCCTGGGTTAATTGCAGAATCATCTGTATGCTCTCCTCCTTAGCGTCTCCGATGAAGCCACAAGTATTGACCACCACAATCTCTCCTCTTGGGGTATCACTGTCATGGTGGCACACAAAGCCATGCGCCTCAAACTGCCGCATGAGCCGCTCACTGTCCACCAGGTTTTTGGAGCACCCCATGGTGATGATGTCCACCCTATTCCTTCTCATCTGGCTACAGCATCCTATCGCCAAAGAGCGATGCCACAAATTCTTGCTTGTTGAACAGCTGCAGGTCTTCCATACCCTCGCCCAGTCCGATGTATTTCACTGGCACTTTCAACTGTTCACTGATGCCGATGACCACACCGCCCTTGGCTGTTCCATCGAGTTTGGTTACCGCCAGGCTGGTAATATTGGTCACAGCGGAGAACTGCTTCGCCTGCTCAAAGGCGTTCTGGCCTGTACTGCCGTCGAGGACGAGGAGCACCTCATCGGGAGCGGTTGGGAAAACCTTTTTCATGACGTCCTTGATTTTCTTCAGTTCGTTCATCAGTCCCACTTTGTTGTGCAATCGTCCTGCGGTATCGATAATCACCACGTCGGCATCATTTGCCTTGGCCGAACTAAGTGTGTCGAAGGCGACGGAAGCCGGGTCGGCCCCCATTTTCTGCTTGATTACCGGCACTCCAACCCGCTCACCCCATATGCACAGTTGCTCCACAGCAGCGGCACGGAAAGTGTCGGCGGCTCCAAGAAACACTTTCTTTCCCGCAGCCTTGAACTGATAAGCCAGTTTGCCAATGGTAGTGGTCTTTCCCACTCCGTTGACACCGACGACGAGTATGACATAAGGTTTGTGGTCGTCAGGCAGGTCCCAGTCCTCCATATCTTGTGTATTGTTCTCTGCCAGGAGTTCAGCAATCTCATCACGGAGTATGCCGTTGAGTTCAGAAGTGGAGACATATTTGTCGCGTGCCACCCTTGCCTCTATTCGCTCAATGATTTTGAGAGTTGTCTCCACACCCACATCAGAGGTGATGAGCACTTCCTCCAATTCATCGAGCACCTCGTCGTCAACCTTGGATTTACCGGCTACGGCTTTAGATATTTTAGAGAAAAAACTCTGTGAGGAGCGCTCCAGACCTTTGTCGAGCGTTTCCTTTTTCTTTTTGTTGAATAATCCGAAAAATCCCATAATTTCAATTTTAATGCAAATTTACATAAAAAAATCAACAATCCTTCTTTTTCTTTCATAAACATCAAAAAGAGTGCCCTTTTGCGGAGCACTCTCTCTGAGATGGGTATCAATGTTGATTATTTCTTGAAGAAATCTTGCACGGCCTCGTTGGGCACCATCTGCTCGTCAAAGATGTAAGCACCTGTTTTCGGGCTTCTTACCATCTTGATTACCTTGGTGTATGCGCGTCCCTCCTTTGAGCCTTCGTGGAGAGAGGCAACGGTTTTCTTTGCCATATTCTAACTATTATTTGATTTCTTTGTGAATGGTCATTTTCTTGAGGATGGGGTTGTATTTCTTCAACTCCATGCGCTCAGGTGTGTTCTTGCGGTTCTTGGTGGTGACGTAACGGCTTGTGCCGGGCAGTCCACTGTTCTTCATCTCGGTGCACTCGAGGATGACCTGAACCCTATTGCCTTTTGCTTTCTTAGATGCCATGTTGACTAATCTCCTATAACTTTAATGTCCTTCCAATCGACATACCCTTTGGCAACAGCCTGCTTGAGGGCAGCGTCGAGACCGAGTTTATTGATGGTGCGGAGACCTGCGGCACTAATCTTAAGGCTAATCCAGCAATCCTCCTCCACATAATAGAACTTCTTTGTGAACAAGTTCACATCGAAAGTGCGCTTCGTGCGATGCTTCGAGTGGGAAACGTTGTTGCCCACCTGGGCTTTTTTTCCCGTAATCTGACAAATCTTCGACATTTCTATCTAAATTTTTGTTTTCGTTTTTTGATACCTATTCCAAACAGGGTGCAAAGTTACTAATAAATTCTTGAACCCCAAAACTTTTTTTTGAATTAAATTTTGATTTAAAGTTTTTTTGGAAAAAACCTTCACCACCAATGTCTCGAAACTCACCAACCAAACACATACATGCATGAAGCGAAGAGTTCGGATGCGAGAACATAGAGCAAGATAAGAGGAGCAGCGCTGGCGATTCCCTTGGTGAGAGCCGCCACCATATCGTCGAGGGAGCGCAGCGTTCCTGCCAGCACACCATACGCCAAGGCATCTGCCATGACACAGAAAGCAACACACGGTATGATGCTTCTGCTGAAACTGCTTGGGAAGAGTTGTCCTGTAACACTGAGCAAGGCAGCTCTCGGCATCACGGTAAGGAATGCCATGACAGCGATGAAAGTCAGTGTCATGAAGAAGACGATGCGCAAGGCAAAAGTTTGTCTGTATCTCCGCTCGCCGCTTTTCATCTTCAGTGCTCCGACGATGCCCGACTCTCTTGTTGCCCCATAAGCAATGGCTGCAGTGAGCAGCCATACCAGCGGAGATGCAGCCACATTGTCGACAAAGGAGCCAAAGAACCACCTGATGCCCTCGCTCCCCAGCAATGACCTCACCTGTGACTCAGGCATGGCGGCATTGATGAGCCACGACACCAGAAAGAGCAGCACCTGCATCACCGGTATGACCAGCACCGCCCAGTTGAGAATGGTCCTGAGGCGCTTAATCCTCATCAGGCATCAGATTGTCGAGATCCAGGATACGCAGTTCGAGAGCCCTCACCACCAATCGGGTGGCATTCACGCCATATCCCCCGTTGCCGTTGGGAAAGAGTTTCTGAACCAGTTCGTTCTGCCTCTTCTCCAAACTTTTCACACCGAAAGGCATTCCCCTAAGGTTGGTAATCTGCTCCTTGGTATATCCGAGTGCAAGATGCCGCAGGAAGCGCTCATCATACTCGTCAATCTCATAATTGACAAGTGCCTCCTGTCTCATAAGCTGGCTTCCCACGCTGTATTTGAATCTCTCTACGATTTTCTCCAAAATGGGTTGATTGAACACCAGTTGCTTGCCGCTCATCACGCTGAACACATCACCCCTTGTGAGGAGTTCGCCACTCTTTAGGATGATACCGTCGGCGCCAGCATCGAGGACATCGACCCACAATTTCTCATTAAGTATTTCACCGGTAAAGATGAGCACCTTGACATTGGGATAGAGTTCCTTTGTTTGCCGGCATATTTCCACGCCCACGGTAGTGGAGCCTCCGAGTCCGAGGTCGAGCAGAACGAGGTCGGGCAACTGTTTCTTGATCAATTTCCAATAGGTCATCTCATTATTGGCCGTGCCAATGATTTGAGCCTCCGGAATGTCATTCCTGATGATACCCTCCGTACCCTTGAGTTCGAGGGCAACATCCTCTACGATGATGATTTTGAATTGTTCCATGGTCAATATAGTGTTATGATTTTATTCTAAGCTGCTATAACTTTGGCTTTGACGAGTGTGACGACCACCTCAGTGTTTCCTTTCGGATTGTTCTCTGCCCTGATGCCGCATCCCCTTGCATTGGTTGCCTCGCCCACATCTCTCACAATCTGTCGGCAGAGCAGGAAAGGAAGGTTGTTCATGGCTGGGTTGAACAATTCGTGGCATTCCTCATCAGTCAGTTTCATCTTGGGATATGTCAAGCGGAAAGTCACATATCTGTCACCTTTCTCGCTGACCTCGATGTTGGGAGCAGCCCCTTCGCCTTGTTTTCCAAGCAGGCTGAAGAGGTAGCGCAGCATTTGCCTGTCGCCCAAGATGGCTACATCTGCCAACTGGTTTTTGGCAAGGGAGGGCAACAATTGTCCGATTTTCACCGGCACACACTCCGGAGACACACTCTCCACTTGTCGCATTGCCTGCAAACCGAGGATAGTGTAGAGTTCCTTGTAATAGTCGGCCAATTCCGAGACACTTTGCAACTGTTCGTCGCCCTTGTCGATAAGCAGTCTGATTCTTGAGGGATAATACATCGTCTCATGCTTGAGCGTACTAAGGCAGTTGTCGAGTACGCTGTTGCACACATGCAGTTTGTCGTTTTCAAATTCACACCGTCTTACCTCATCCTCAGCAATGTCGATATCAGCCATCTTCCTTTTCCTGACCTCTATGCTATCATGGAGAGTGGTGATGAGTTCGTCGGCGATGACCTGCAACTGCTGAGGCAACCGCTCATCGTCATAGGCAGAAGTTTTTCTCCCCTCTGTATTTCCTCCCGTACCCGCCAAGCGTTCTATCTCCGCCAGTTTGCGCTCATCGTCAGCCTCTCCCCTCAGCACATCGTTCATAGCCTTCACCCTATCCAAGCAGAAGCGGTAATTAACCTGATGTCTGTAGTAGAGCAAGAAGTAAGCCAAGAGAATCAGAAGCGACAGGATAATGAGGATGACGATAGCCATGTATTTGTTGGTCTGCGACTTCTGCATCATCCTGCAATACTCCTCGAGGGTATTGTCTGCCGACATTTCCTTGTAGAGTTGGGTATACACCTTATTATTATAACGATATACCGCCCACTCATGGAGCGCCAGAGCAGCCACCGCCACATCGTTGCGCATCGTGCGGATGGCGTTGAAATCCACAGGGAGTTTGTCGTGGTACCAAAATATTTCCGACTGCAAGAGCGACTTGCTGCTCTGCAGCACCAGGGTGTCGGTTCCATTGGGAACCATCAATCGGTAAGCCTTGTTGAAGGCAACGATTGCAGAGTCAGCATAGCGTATGGCCTCTTCATAACTGTCTTTTTCATTGCATTTTGACACTTGTGCCGCATATCGCCCAGCCACAGCGAGTATGCTGTCAGCCTGTATGTTTGCCCCCATGGCCGTCAGAGTGGAAACCATCAGGGCAAGCACCATCACGGTCTTTCTCATTCCTTTAGGCAGACGGAAGAAGAATCGGCTTCCCTTACCCGGTGTACTCTCCACACCTATGCTGCATATACTAAAGAGCGAACTGATTTTCTTGTATTTCTCAATGATGCCCTTGCAGTTGACCAGCCCGAAGCCATGTCCACGCTCTTTAATAGCTGAGGTTGCTGCAGTATTATCTCCCCCCTCGTCGGCAAAGGCTTTTTTCTCCACCCGGAAGGCATCCTCCATCTGTTCCTTAGTCATACCGATTCCTGTGTCAGCCACACTCACTTCCACATACTTATCCGTATCATCGGCATAGACAGTCACTTGTCCGCCTTCCGAAGTGAACTTGCGCGCGTTGTCGGCCAGGGTGTTGATCATAAACAGCGTGAGTGTTCGGTCAGCCTTCACCCATTGTTCCGACGGATTCACCTTCAATTCGATACCCTTCATCTGGAATCCCCTACGACTGTGTGCCACTATGTCGAATAGAGTCTGCAGTGGGAAACTCTCGATATGCAGGCTCAGTTCTCCTTTCCTCAATTGTATCCATTGGGTGAGGATATCATTGTATTCCATGATGCGGTCGGTGAGTTCCGCCACATAAGCATAGCGCTCTGCCCTTCGTTGCCCATCCTCATTGGCTGTATTGAGTTTTTTTATCTCATGAAGGATTCTATCAAGGTATGGGGTCACCATATTGGCTATCGACACCTTTGCGCGCTGTTCCAGATTGAGCCGTTTGTTGTTGTCGATATGCAGTTCGCACACCGCCATTTTCTCCATTGTTTCCTCATAGCGCTCGTTGAGTTGCTCCAACCGCTTTTGGCTATCCTTTTTCCATTCCTCAAGTGGGCGGAGGAGTTCATCTGCGGGGTTGCGTCGCTCATCCCTTCTTTTCAGGTATGTGAAATAGAAGAGTGCGACGACGGCGAGAGCCATCACGACAAGGATTGCCGCAATCATGAGGTTGAGCTGTTTCACCGACGAGTCCAACTGCTCAGCTCTTGACTCGAGATAGAGGTCTTGTCGTGTACGGTCCTGAATGGCTATATAGTCACGTCGGTTTCGGTTGGTTTCCTCCTTGTTGTTGAGTGCGGCATACGACACACTTAGTTGTTCCTGTATGGAAGCCACGAGGTCGGGAGCCTTGTAGATGGCAGTATCATTGTTCAATGCCTCGTTGAGGCAGTCGAGTGATGCCTGATAGTCGCCAATGTACCAATAGCACTGTGCAAGTGTACGGAAACTTCCCGCCGTCTGATAGACATCACCATATTTGAGGAACATGTCCAATGAGCGCTGTGCGAGGTTACCTGCTAGCAAGCTATCTGGCATATCATCGATGTTGATGTTTCTGATGACGGGATAATTGTCGTTGATGAGTCTTTGCCTCAGCGTAGGTTCCTGCAGGTGCTCACTCATCGCCTGCAGTGAGTTGGCCACCCAGAACGGGTAGTTGTATTCCAAGGCGAGGTCATAGCATCTGAAAAGATACTCCATCTCCGCCTGGTTGATTTCCTCTTGCGTCCCATCGGTGATGATTCCCCCTGCTCCCACATTATACAAGTAGTTGAGCATCTGGCTGTTGTCGGTGAGAATCTCCCCGAATGGATCAATCATTTCCATTGCCTCTACCGACTGCTGTTCGAGTCCCACATAATAATAGTATGTTGAGGTAACGATATCGAGTTCCGACCGGGCGTACACCATTCGGTCGAGTTGGTGCTCGTTGAGTGTGTTTTCCTCTTCCTCGATACGCTTAAGCCGGAACGTGGCACTCTCTCGGTAGGTATAGAAATCTTTGTTGCGCGACTGTCTTTGGCAGAGTCTCATATACTGCACATCGGCGATGAGCAGTTCCACCTGGTTGTCGGTAATGCTGAGAACGGTATCGAGTTGTTGAGCAGCCTGTTCATATTGCATCCGCGCGATGCTGACAAAAGCCTTGTTGTTATAAGCCTCCGCCAGTCCGCTATCATACCTTCCCGCCGCCTTGATGGCCTTGTTCGCATAATACAGCGTAGAATCAAGGTCGCGGTATCTGAAGTCGTATGCTATTCGGTTGAGTCTGTCCGCCTTCTCGCCGTCGGACACGGAACATGCCGGCATCGCCATCAGGATGCCTACAATCGCCGTCAGACGGCATAAACAATATGACAGACTCTTTGATTTCAAATCAAGAGAAGTTAGTAATGAACAGATGATTTTTTAACACCACCAACCCCCTCTAAAAGATTAGAGGGGGAGTTGGTAGGTTTTGCAAAACTGAGGGGAGACTTTTTAGCCGCGTGCTTTGGCGATGTAGCCAAGAGCCTCCTCACACTTGTCGGAGATGGCCTTCCAATTTTTGGCAGCCACCACCTCTTTGGGGAAGAGTTTGGAACCCATGCCCACGCAGAGCACTCCCGACTTTATCCAGTTGGTGAGGTTCTCCTCATCGGGAGACACACCACCAGTGACCATGATGTTCGACCAGCGCAACGGTGCCATGACGTTCTTGACGAACGATGGACCTCCTACGTTTCCAGCAGGGAACACCTTGGTGATGTCGCATCCCATTGCCTGAGCGTTGTTGATCTCACTTACGGAGCCGCATCCCGGGCTATAGGGAACGAGCCTTCTATTGCACACCTCACAGATAGTAGGATTGAAGTTGGGACCTACGATGAAATTAGCACCCAGTTGCAGATATAAGGCTGCAGTGGCAGGGTCAACTACAGTGCCTACGCCCATGATCATCTCAGGGCAATTGGCCATGACCCATTTGTTGACCTCTGCGAACACCTCGTGGGCGAAGTCGCCGCGGTTGGTGAACTCAAATACTCTGACACCTCCGTCGTAGCATGCCTTGACGACATTCTTCACCACCTCGGGGTCACTGTTATAGAAAACGGGCACCATGCCTGTCTCACGCATGGCGGTTATTACTTGTACTTTATTGAATTTTGCCATTTCTTATTGGAGTTTGTACATAATCACTATTCAACTCATCTACCATGAATCGTTTTTATCTTTGCACGCGTCCTGATGCATCGCCTCCGGCAAGGTTCTCCACCTCTTCGCGCGACACAAGGTTGAAGTCACCAGGGATGGTGTGCTTGAGTGCCGATGCGGCCACGGCAAACTCGAGTGCCTTGCCCTGGTCATCGGGATAGGTGAGCAATCCATGGATAAGTCCTCCTGAGAAAGAGTCGCCACCACCCACGCGGTCGATAATGGGCTGTATGTCGTAGCGCTTGCTCTGATAGAACTCTTTTCCATTGTAGATAAGAGCTTTCCAACCATTATGTGATGCGGAGAACGACTCACGCAGGGTGCTTACCACATATTTGAAACCGAAGGTGTCCATCATGCCTTTGAAGATGCCATAGTAGCCCTCGGCATCGGTCTTTCCACCTTCCACATCTGCCTCCGGCTTGAATCCGAGGCACAGTTGTGCGTCCTCCTCATTGCCGATGCACACATCAACATATTTCATGAGTGGCTTCATGATGCTTTGTGCCTTTTCTGAGGTCCACAGTTTTTTGCGGAAGTTGAGGTCGACGCTCACGGTGACACCATGACGTTTGGCTGCCTCGCAAGCCAAGCGTGTCAGTTCGGCTGCTTTGTCGCTGATGGCGGGAGTGATGCCACTCCAATGGAACCACTGTGCACCCTCCATGATCTGGTCGAAGTCGAAGTCACTGGGGTCAGCCTCTGCGATGGCACTCTTGGCACGGTCGTAAATCACCTTTGAGGGGCGCATCGATGCACCAGTCTCAAGGAAATAGATACCCACCCTGTCGCCTCCGCGAGTGATATAGTCAGTCTTGACACCATAGCGGCGCAGCGCATTGACTGCACACTGTCCGATCTCGTGTTTAGGAAGTTTGGTCACGAAGTAAGCCTCATGTCCGTAGTTGGCTGCGCTCACCGCCACGTTGGCTTCTCCACCGCCATATACCACGTCGAAGTAGTCGCTCTGAATGAATCTCTTCTGTCCCGGTGACGAGAGTCGGAGCATGATCTCGCCCAATGTGATAACTTTTGCCATTCTTAAAAAAGTTTTTTGTTCAATGAATTGTTTTTATAGTTTGTCTTTTCACGTACAAATTTACGGCATTTTTTGTGAATGGCGAAATTATTTGCTTGTTTTTTGCCAAGCAAATGCGTAAAGGATTGCGTGAAAGGTATAAAAGGATGCGTGGATGATTCAGTGTCATTCGATGACGATGGTCTTGACCCAATCTTTCAAGACACCCGCATACTGGTTTTGTGAGTCGGATATAAGGACGATGACCTGTCTTCCGTCAGCAAGGCGTGGTCCGGCACACATCCCCTCATAATTGGCAATAGACACATCAAGCAGTCCTACTGCCGTCATCCATTCCGCAAGCAAAATTTTCTCCATTGGTTTCCGTCCTTCAATGCTCTCTGTCGGAAGGACTGGTTCTTCTCTGCCGGGGTACACTTGGTAGATTCGACAGGAGACAAACGCTCCGATTATCGACTCGGGGACGGCAAACTCCCGTTCCAGTACAAGAAGGCGACCATCATCGAGGGCAGTCATCGCGCTTACCCCCATTGCAAATCTCTCTGGCATAACCTGCGCCATGGGTTCGTCCATCTCATAGAGATATTGGGCACCTGCGCACAAGCTGTCGTCATACGACTGGATGCGGAGTCGGTTGCGCGCCCCATTGTCTGGGTTGGCTCTCAGACCATCGCCCTCCAGCGTACTCTCACTGGTGGTCCAGAATCGATGGGTAACAGCATTGTAGGTGAGAGCCTCGAGACCATATGCCTTTGAAGTGCCCCTAAAGACAGCCGGGATGGGCAATTTCCGCCCCGTAGGCACACCCTGCAATGAGAACTCCCTCACCTTTGTGTCGCTCTCGCTGCTTATGAACAGTGTGGAGTCAGGTGCAAACCATGCTACATCCTCATTGTCGGGATTGGATGATTGCGACCCAATGAAATCCGTGCAAGCCGCCGAAGTGACCATTCCCACCGAGTCAAGCGTGATGCGGAAGATGAAGTATCCATCCCTACCGTTGTCGGACACCACAGCATAGCGGTCGCCACCGAGCCATGTGATGCCGCTATAGCCCCCAGCCGGTATGCTGTCAGGAAAAGCCCGTTGCTCATGCTCCACCACCAACGGCTCATGTTCTGCAGTCACCTGTGCATGCACCGCGAGAGTGAGGCATGATGCCATGAAAAGAATAAGTGTGCGGATGCTCATGCCTTTTCTTCCTGTGGTTGAATCACCACCTTGACCTTGGAGATGCGCCGTTCCTCGATGGCCAGGATTTCAAAGGAATATTTACCAAAAGAGATGGTCTCGTTGACCTTAGGGAAATCGCCCTTAAGTTCGAGCAGCAGTCCTGCCAAAGAGTCGGCATCTCCCTCCACCTCGGCGAAGTCATCGTCGATGTTGAGGATTTTGCAGAAGTCTGAGAGAAGGGTTTTTCCCTCAAAGACATACGTGTTGTTGTTGATGCGTGTGTAGTTGCGCTCCTCCTCATCAAACTCATCGTGTATCTCGCCCAGGATTTCCTCGAGGATATCCTCCAATGTGACGAGACCGCTTGTCCCACCAAACTCATCGACGACGATGGCAATGTGTATTTTATTCTCCTGAAACTCGCGAAGCAGGTCATCGATTTTCTTGGTTTCAGGCACGAAGTACGCAGGACGTATGAGACTCTGCCAACGGAAGGAGTTGGTTTTGCCCAAATGGGGCAACAGGTCCTTGATGTAGAGAACACCACGTATGTTGTCGGCATTACCCTGATAGACCGGGATGCGGCTGTAGTTGTTCTCGACGATGCAGTTGATGACAGTGTTGAAGTCATCTTTCATGCTAAGGTCTACAATATCCTGTCGGGGGGTCATGATTTCCTTAGCTGTCTCGTCACCAAAGCGAATGATGCCCTGCAGCATGCTCTGTTCCACCTTGATGTCCTCCTTGTCGGTGAGTTCAAGCGCCTGCTCCAGGTCATCCACGCTGAGCACATGTGCCTCCTTGTGTACGATTTTCTCCGCCAACGTACCGCTGCCCATCAGCACGGTTTCCACTGGCCAGAAAAGTTTGCGGAGGAACATGAGACACCCAGCAGAAAACCTACAGTATCTCAATGAGTTCTGCCGCGCATAGACCTTCGGCATGATTTCTCCGAAAAGCAGGAGCAGGAAAGTGAGGATGACGGTGATGCATAAGAACTGCAACCATAAGGCGTTGCCGAAATCGACCAGTTGGGCGAAAATGTAGTTGCAGAGCATGATGATGGTGACATTGACCAAATTGTTGGTGATGAGAATCGTCGCCAACGTCCTTTCACTGTCGTTGCGCAGCGTCTCAATATTTCTGTCGGCAGCATTGTGCTCTGGGTCGAGCGCATTGAGGTCAGTCGGTGAGAGGCTGAAGAATGCGATTTCGGAGGCACTGGCAAATCCCGACAGTCCCAGCAAGAGCAATGCGAGAGCCGCTGTCAGGTATACATCGGAAGTCGGCGAAATCCAATGGACCTCGCCGAGCATATTGAGCAAATAGTTGATGGTTTCCACGTTTTAGTTGGGAAAAGGGTCAAAACGGAATCTCGTCGTCCTGTCCCTGTTGCACAGTCTTATTATCGGCTGGCGGTTTGGGAGTGTTGACCATGGCACCGTCTGGTGTCTGTGGTCGTGGGGACAGCAATTCCATATTCTCACCGACAATTTCGGTAACATACCTTCTTGCCCCCGTCTTGTCGTCATACATGCGGTATCTCAGGCGTCCCTCGATATAGAGTTTGTCGCCCTTGTGCACATATTTCTCAGCGATTTTGGCCAACCCACGCCACAGCACGATGTTGTGCCAATCGGTACGGTCGGGCACCTGTGTTCCGTTTTGCAACGTATAGCCTCTCTCAGTCGTGGCAAGCGTGAAGACCGCCATGGCCTGGTCGGTGTCATAATAAGAAATGACCGGGTCTTTGCCGACATTTCCGATAAGCATTACCTTGTTCATGATATTCCTCCTTTAATTATTTTATTTCCACATACCCAAATATTTGAAGCGGAAATTTTTCCCTTTTGCTGATGGGAATTGGCTTCTGCTGTCCACCCTTTCCCTCAGATGCTCCACGATGCGGTTGTAGCAGTCAATACCTGAGAGAGCTTTGCATCTTGCCACGAAATGTGTATCGCGATACTCATGCTTGCCAGTAGACGGCACCATGACAACGCGTTTGAAGTCGAGCATCCCCTCATACCATCCTTGGCGCTCCTCAGTGAGTCTTCCCACAGCCGGCTGTGCATTGTCACGCCTTTCCTGTTGCTGCCCAGCCGGGCGCAAAGCCTTTTTCTGTTTGAAGTCGAGCATGGTGGCTGCTTCGGTTTTGATGATGATGAAGTATACTCTCGGCCTTACTTTGTATCTTTTAGGATAGAGCACATCACTCTCTGCATACTCACGCACATCGGCCTCAATCTGCTGATTCATGCCCACTTCGGGAATGGAACAAAGGAAATCAATCGCCTCGTCGACACTGTAGACCAATGTCTCCTTGTCGAAATATCTAATGTATAAATTCATTGATTTGGTTTTTCTTATCCTAAAAAAATGAGCGGTAAACGAGACTCGAACTCGCGACCCCGACCTTGGCAAGGTCGTGCTCTACCAACTGAGCTATTACCGCAACAAAATATAAAATATGGTGAAGAGGAGGAGACTCGAACTCCCACGTCACAATTGACACTACCCCCTCAAAGTAGCGCGTCTACCAATTCCGCCACCTCTCCATCATGTAGTGACATCTTGAATAATAGTGCCCAGAACAGGACTCGAACCTGCACGTATCTCTACACACGCACCTGAAACGTGCGCGTCTACCAATTCCGCCACCTGGGCTTGATGATGAGAACCCTTCTCATCGCTTATATTCAAGATGTCGAGCGGTAAACGAGACTCGAACTCGCGACCCCGACCTTGGCAAGGTCGTGCTCTACCAACTGAGCTATTACCGCAATAAATCCTCTATTCAGAGGCACATTTCTCTAAATGCGGTTGCAAAGGTAGTACAATTTTCGGAACCCACAAAATTTTTCGGACTTTTTTTGAAAAAAAGTTTTTGAAGGTTTCAGGATGCTCAGCGTTTGGATTGTCCCGCCTTAATGATGTTGCTAAGCGTAGTCCCCGTGATTTTCAGGATGGTGCCATGCTTGTGTTTTGCCGGCACGGAAATACGCTCGGGAATGGGGGTGAAAGTTTTGAAATCGCGTGTAGAGACAGCGCCATATTCCTGTGGGTGATACTGGTCGTAATAGATAATCCATTCCCCATCATCCATCATTATAGCACAGGGACCTTCAGAGTAGGTTCGTCCGAACTTAGCAGTGGGATTGCGGAAAGGTCCGTAAGGAGAATCTGAGAATACGCAGAAAAGGTCGCTGTATCCTGGTTTGCGATTGTCCTTCACGATAAGCACATAGTCTTTCGAAGCCCTTTTAATCAAGTATCCGTCAATGCTGTTGAATCCCGGGTCATAGTATCTTTTGGCAGGAGCGAAAGTTTTGAAATCCTTTGTTGTGGTATACCACATCCGATGGCTGTTGTTGGTGCCCTTTCTGTCTGCCTTGGTGTAGTTCTTTGGATTGATTTGCGATGACCAAATGACAAGAAACTGCTGATTCTCATCATCATAGAAGAGTTCGGGTGCCCACACATTATTGGTAGGGATATTCTTCATGACTGGAATCTCCCTTTGTTCAGACCAATGGATAAGGTCCTTGGAACTTGCATAGCCAAAGGTGCGGTTGCCCGACCACTGAAC
>JAGCXX010000095.1 GCA_017961115.1 Prevotella sp.
CGGGCACGGTTGACTCGAATGCCTCGGGAGCGAACACCTCGTTGATGCCGTATACTGCCACGTCATTGGTGTCGTACTCGAATGGGAAGTCGAAGTAGCCTGTGGTGTAGTAGTGGCCGTCAAGACCCTTCACACCATTCTTCACAGCGAAGAAGTTCTCGGGAATACCTGCGTCGGGGTCAGACTCAGCCTGCACGGGAACGAGTGTCCAGATGGCGTAGAGGTCAGCCACCTCAATTTCGGGAAGGAGTCCGTTTCCGTAGAACTTGTTGTTGTTGGCAAGGCTGATGAACGGAGTCTCAGAACCGGAAATGCCAGCCGGCTTGTGCTCCTGATAGTCTTTCAGGTTGGTGTCGACAATACCGCCGATGAGGTAGTAGGTGTGTCCGAGGTGGATACGGTTGTTGTCCTTGAAGTAAACCCACTGTGCCTTGGCTTGATCCATGTGGTTGTCCTCGAAATACTTCTTGGTGTAGTCCCACAGAGTCGGCCACAGTTTGTCGGTGTCCCATCCTTCGATGCCCTTCTCAGCCAAAGCTTTGACCAGCACGTCGACGTTGGGAGTGGTGCTCTTCAGATAGTAGCACGGAGTCTCGATTCCAAGATCACCATAATCAGCGGGAGCCTCCTCGAGGAACATCTGCATGTAGTAGAACATCTGGTCGACGATGTCCTTTTGCTCATCCTCGGTGAATGCGCCGCCCCATTCCTGACCGTTGAGTCCATCAATGGCGTTGGCGAAGCCCTCTTTCATGTTGGCGCCCAGCTCTCCCCAGATGGCTGCGGAGGCATCGACAGCCTGCGAGCGCAGGTTGTTGACGATGAGGTCACTCTCAAACACGTCCACATACTGTGCGGTGGTCTCGGGGTTCTCAGACATCGGGGTAGCGTCGATGTACATGACTGTACCCGGCATGAACAATGCATCTTCAGGGTCAGCATCGGGTTTTGCGGTGGTCACGTCGGAGACGTTCACGACACCTTGCGTCATTTGGGAGTCATAGTAGTAACCCAAATTGACAACGCGGAAGTAGCCGTTGACCTGGGCAAAAGCTCCCACGCTCATTGCAGAAGCAACAAGCGTCATAAGCAAACCTTTTGTAAATTTTCTCATAATTTAAATATTTAAGTTGATGTATCAATAATGATCTTCACATTTAGGCATATGCCTATAAATCGGTGCAAATATATAAAAAAATATTAATGCCACAAAGGATTTTTCACTTTTTTGCTATAATCAATGCTTTTTTTTGCGAATTTGTTCAATATTTTCGTTTTTCATCATGTTTCACTCATCAAAGCCTCCCAAATTCGGCCTTGTCAGATTTGTCGGCCTTGTCAGACTTGTCGGACCTTTCAGAACCTATTGTATTGAGTGATGAGGAAGAAAGTAATTGGCAAGCGTTCGTATCGCGAATGTAGCGGTGATGAGTTGATGGGGAAGGTCAAGTTGGGAAGACAGGGGCGTGGCAAGGATAAAGAGAATCAGAATGACCGTGTAGGCGAGATAGAGGTGTCGGTGCCAACTGTGTTTGCGGCAGGTTAACCATAGGATGATGGCTATGGGACAGGTGGGGATGATATACCAGTTCCAATGGGAGCCAAACAAATTAGCGACAGTGGAGGTGTATAGGAGTGCTATGCCAACGATTGTCTGGAAAGCAAACAGCAGTATATCCAGTATTTTGGCTGTCTTTTGGCAATGGCCAAAGCGCTCGGCAATGGTGATGGCCACGGTGAAGAGCAGGATAGCGCCGAACAGCATGGTGGGTGTGATGGGAGACGGCTTGGGGTGTGTGGTGGCCGCAAGCAGTGGCGTGGGCTTTTCCTTGAACACAGGTCTTGCAGCTGTGCTGTCACCTTGGATGGTGGCTTTGTCGAGCACCTCAACAATCATCTTGGGCGACAGACGATATTCCATCATCTCATGGCCGTCGCATGCTGCTCCGCTGAGGGTGATGTAGAGAAACTGCGCCCAAGGTGTGTGTGCGGAGTGATAACGGATAAGGTCGCCGTTGTTGAGTTGCAGTGCTGGTGGCAACTTTCCGAAGTCGATTCGCTCGTTGATGAGACAGTGCTCAATCATGAGCATCGACATCATCACGCAGTTGGTATTGAGGAAGTTGAACGTAAGATGTGGAGGTTTGACTACTTCCTCGTCGAGCAACCGCCATAATTGTTGTTTCTCATGGTGGGTGAGGTTGAGCTCATACTGTGTCATGCCTCTCCCTTCCGTGCGGTAGGCGTTGATAAATTCCTGGGTAGGTACCGCCACCACGGCAGCTTTCGCTTGTCCGGAGAAGAATTGGGCATAGTCACCCGGTTCCGCAGCCATTTCCAACGAGAAGCAGTAATCGAGAGACTCGCTGGGACACTGCATTCTGATGGCACAGTGGCCCATCGAAGAGTAGATGACATCGGCCGGGGTGGTGGTTACCAGACTGGCAATGACAAAATTGCTGCTGTCGGGACTGACTTCATATTTCTCCTCAGCGTGGCAGGTGAGTGACAGCAGGAGTGTCAGTATCGCTGTGCATCGCGTGAACAAAGTTTTGTAAAACATATATGTTATATGTGTAGGGACTGCGAGTGATGATGACTAAAAGGGTGGTAAGCCAGCGGCTCACCACCCTTTATGTTGAGATATCGTTAGTCGATTAGTCCCACACGCTCTTGTTTGAGAACATGTCGTCGACATGGATGTCTTGCTCGTTGTCACCGTCAATGTTGCTCACGGGCACGTATGAGGTGTTGCCAAATTTTTC
>JAGCXX010000096.1 GCA_017961115.1 Prevotella sp.
ATATCTGCCTTCATGCCAAATGCCCGACCCACGAGTCCCCAACCAATAGCCACCCTCTGGATCCTGCGTGATGCAATAGGCATTGTCATCCACGCGAATACTCCGCTGCTTGTTCAGAGTGGAGTCGTACCATGAAACGCCATGTTGCTTGTCGGCTATCACCAAAAGATCAGCTTGCTCATCAAAATGCACAGCGCGCACAACCTCGGCATCTGTTCCCAGTGTATGCTTTCCACCCGAAGGATAGATGAACCGAAAACCTGTCTCATCGAAGAGATGCAGTTGTGTAACGCCCATTTGCTCATAACCTATCCACAGTGAGCCTGTACGATCCTCCATGATCGAGATGACATTATTGCTCGCAAGGGGGGAAGAGAGTGTCTGCTCTTCATACACAAAGTGCTCTAAGCGGTTTGTCCTGGGGTCGAAGAAGAATAAACCGTTGCCGTTAGTGGCAATGGCTATAATACCTTTGCTTGTGTAACAGATTCGGAAAATGAAGTTGCTTCCGTACGAAATCCGATCATTGATGACATGCGGCAGGGTAAATTCCCTGTTCTCTTTCACCATGACTAACCGCAGATCACCATTGTCTCCCACTCTCCATAGGTTACCTTGGTCGTCCTTGATGTCACTGGTCTGATAGTCAGTTAGAGTCTTTCTACGGGTTTCGATGAAAGTATCGGTCGATGTTAAATTCTGTGGAGGAATGATTGTGTGACCAGTCTTTTTGTCCAAACAATAGAAACCACCCTGGATAGTGGAAATCAAGATATGGTGTTCTTCGTCCTCCCTCACTTCCTTGATTCGCAGATCTTCGATGCCAGCTTCCTTTTGGTAGTTCCGGAAATTGTAGCCATCATATCGACTCAGACCATTGTTAGTGCCAAACCAAATATATCCCTCTTCATCCTGGAAGATATGACGCACAGTATTTGCTGCAAGACCATCAGCCGTAGTAAGGTGACGGCTCTGCAGCACGTGTTCTGCCTTAAGGCTAGAGCAGAAACAAAGACCTGCAATTAAAATTATCAGTAAAAACAAATATTTTGACAAAAAATTTGGTGGTATGGAATAATATGCGTATCTTTGCAGTACCAACAGAGAATAGCACGAAAACAAACTATCAAAAAACTATAGATATGTCTGAAATCGAACTTAACAAATGGTACACCTCCCTGCAGATTGCCGACAAAGAGGCCATCACCGGGAAAAAGTATCCTGCCTGTACCAAGGTATGGAATGAATGGACCCTCGAACAGCGCACTGAAGCTAAGGACAAAAGTCGTCTGCTGCGTGGAAGGCGAATCACAGAGAATCCTATGGGACATGATTTTTGAATCAACCCCATAAAGACACCCCCCTGCTTAGGGGGGATTTTTTTTTATCTTTTCCTGGATTTCTTTCCTTTCTGGATTCCCTCCTTCACAGGTTTGATGTATCCACGTATGTCAAGTTTGTTGGAAGGATGGTCAAAATAACGCTCCACGGCGAAAAGATCTTCAATCACCATGAAGTCGCCCTGACTGGGACACTTGCGAAGCAGGTCTTTCAGCTCCACGGCTTTGCTGAAATCAAGTTGCGACACCCTGTTGTTGTGCGAATCAATCAGTTGGGCATGAATATTAAACTTGCCGTCAGGGAAACTCGTGGGTACCAACCAGACGTCATACATGCACTCGATGTTATCCACCGGGAAATCGAAGGGCACATTGTTTCTCACCAACCCCACCGATGCAATATAGTAATGGTGGTCATCCTCGACAGGGACACCGAGAGTCTCCAGTTCCAGTCGAGAAAGACGTGTGACCGTACACATTCTGACGAAATAATACTTCGAAAGGTCTCCGCTGAAAAGATAGGGTATCTTCTGAGGTTCTTGTTTGGGCACAAAGACCGTGTCGGCCACAGCTTCCTCCAAATTGTCGGCTATGGGTTGGCTGCCATTGTCCGAATTGCCCTTTTTGCAGGACGCAAACAGCAGCAAGCTGCAAACAGCAAACAAGATTGTTAGTCTATTCATTGTATTTTAATTAAATATGCGTTGAGCCAGATTATACAAGTCGGCGCGCCAGGTGCCCCAGCTGTGACCCTCCTGAGCATTCTCCTCATAAAGATACTTCACGCCAGCCTTGTCAAGTTCTTTGCGAGTATTCTCGCAGTTGCGATAGGCAATATCCGACGGACCGCCTTGGGTGAATACGAGCACCTTGAAACTCTTGTTCATCTTGGCAGCATTTTCTGCCACTTTAAGACGAGCGGCCTCCTTGGCAGGTTCGGCCATCGGGCTGAAACTGCTGCTCAGCACCCACACGTAAGAGAAGAGGTCGATGTTCTGGAATGCCGTTTCCATCGTCTCCATGCCACCCATCGAAAGACCAGCGAGAGCGCGATGATCCTTGTCGGTAAAAACCCGGTAGTTGTTTTCGATGAAAGGAATGATGTCGGTAATCATATCCTTGGCAAATGGTGCCACCTCATCTTGAATGTTGGGGCCCAC
>JAGCXX010000097.1 GCA_017961115.1 Prevotella sp.
AGGTGAAGACCAACGAACAACTCTACCTCACAGGTCTGCACTTGGAGCAGTACCGCCATGCCACTTGGAGTCCGGTGGATTACTACGAGGAAGGCTTGCGCCGCGACCCCAACGACATTCGCTGCCTGAATGCACTCGGATTGTGGTACATCCGCAAAGGACGGTTCTCGCGTGCCGAGGAATACTTGCGCAAGGCTGTCAGACTCATCACCAAGCGCAATCCCAATCCCTATGATGGTGAACCCATCTACAACCTCGCCCTTGCCCTCAAGTACCAGGGAAAGGTGGACGAGGCTTATGAGTGGTTCTGGAAGTCAACTTGGAACAAGGCGTGGGCGGATGCTGGCTATTTCGAGGCTGCCAAGATAAGCGTGATGCAGGGTCGCTACGAAGAGGCTCTCGACGAAATCGACCGTTGTCTGAACAATAACTGGCACAACCACAAGGCACGGGCACTGAAGGCGGCCATCCTTCGAAAATTGGATGACAAGGACGAGGCGTTGACTCTGATTGAGGAATCTCTCAATTTCGACCTCTTCAATTATGGATGCCGTTATGAGAAATATCTGCTGACACACGACAAGGCTGTGCTCGATGAAATGACCACGATGCTCCGCCGCTCAGCACAAAACTACGATGAGGTGGCTCTCGACTACTGTGCCGCTGGTCTTTATGACGAGGCGCGTGCCCTATGGGACATCGCCGTTGCGGAAGGTGCTGCCTCACCCATGACCTATTATTACGTTGGATGGGTGATGATGCGACAGGGGGATGCCGTGGAGGCCAATGCGTGGTTTGAATTGGCTGAGAAAAAAGCTCCCGACTATTGCTTCCCCAACCGTTTGGAGGATGTGCAGGCACTCAGCCTCGCTGTCACGATGAACCCTGATGGCGCACGTGCTCCTTACTACCTTGGTTGTCTCTACTATGCCGCTCGTCAGTATGATATCGCCATTGAGAAATGGGAACTTTCAGCTCGGCTCGATCCGTCATTTCCTATCGTATGGCGCAATCTTGCCCTTGGCAGATTCAATAAGCAAAACCGTCAGCAGGAGGCGCTTGAATATATGGAGCGTGCCTTCCATCTCAATGAGGATGACGAGCGTGTGCTCATGGAACTTGACCAACTTTACAAACGCATGCACCGTCCTCATCAGGAGCGACTCGCCTTTATGCAACAGTATCCAGAACTGATCAGAAGGCGCGATGACCTCGTGCTGGAGGAGATAACCTTGCTTAACCAGACCGGACACTACGAGGAGGCCATGCAAAAGCTTGATGCACACACATTCCATCCCTGGGAGGGTGGCGAAGGCAAAGTGCCTGCACAATATCAGATTTGCAGGGTGGAACTGGCAAAACAAGCCATTCTTGCGGGGAAAGGGGCCGATGGCCTGGGGGCTGACAAGGAATACAACAAAGCCATCAGTCTGCTCAGCGAGTGTCTCACATATCCGCACCATCTTGGCGAGGGTAAACTCTACGGTGCCCAGGAGAATGATTTCTACTATCTGCTTGGTGTGGCATACGATGCTCTCGGACAGCACGACAAGGCTCGTGAGTGCTGGGAGGAGGCAACAAAGGGTCCGCAGGAGCCGGCGGCTGCCATGTATTACAATGATGCAAAGGCCGACAAAATCTTCTATCAGGGAATGGCGCTCTACAAGTTAGGCCGCGACGGAGAGGCGCACGGACGTTTCTATAAACTCATCAACTACGGCAAGCAGCATATCTTTGAAAAGCAGGTGATGGACTATTTCGCAGTATCACTGCCCGACCTGCTCATATGGGAGGACTCCCTCGACATGAAAAACCTCATCCACTGCAAGTATATGCTTGCCCTCGGCTATTATGGCATGGGGGATACGGATAAGGCACTGAAATATCTGGCCGAGGTGGAGGCTCTCGACAACAACCATCAGGGCATTCAGCAGTTCAGAACGCTGATAGACGCAAGATGATTTTCCTCTCGATAGAAGAAGGGGATTTTATTCGTAATGCCTGATTCTTACGTCTATCCCATCATTTTGAAGCTGTGATGGGAGCGAACTGACGTCTGTCTGGCCATAGTGATAGGGGAAAAGCACTTTGGGCTTGATTATCTTGGCTGCTTTTACCAACTGCTCGGGCAGCATGGTGAAGGGTTGGTTGCAGGGCAGGAAGGCGACATCGATGTCCTTGATGTCTGCCATCTCTGGAATGTCCTCAGTGTCGCCGGCAATGTAGATTCGCAATCCGTCTATGGTCAGAATATAGCCGTTGTCACGTCCTTTGGGGTGATATTGCTGTCGCCCTTCAGTGGTGTTGTAGGCGGGAACGGCTTCTACAGTGATGTCTTCTGCCAACTGCTTCTTGTCGTTGTTCTTCATCGCAAGTCCTGAACCATACATTTCTGCACACCTCGGGTTCATAATCAACTGGGTATGCTCTGCAGACAGCAGTTTGATGGTTGGAGCATTGTAGTGGTCACCATGCTCGTGGGTGACAAAGATATAGTCTGCCTTGGGCATCACAGAGTAGTCCACGGTTCTGTCACGCAGTTGGGAACAGGGGTCTATCTCTATCTCCTTGTCGCCATACGTCATGCGGATGCTGGCATGCATCAACGCATACATCTTGACGGTTTTCCCACTCTTGGTTGTGAAAACGTCGGTCTCATAATTCGTCTGGCCATAGGCTGTGGTCAGGCTGAGCATGGCCAATAAACATGTGATAATCTTTTTCATTTTTCCTGTAATTTAATCATGTGGTTTTTCTTCTTGGATTGATTTGGGAGTATCTACCCATGCAAAGATACATTTTTTTCATCTATATATCCAAGAATAGATGATTTTTTCTTATATTTGCGTGCTGATTTAACCTCAAATAATTGATGATGACGATGAAAAGACTATCCGTTATTCTAGCGATGCTTATAATAGTCGCTACGATGAATGCCACGAAGATTTACCATGGCAACAGCACATACGTGGGTAATGTGGTCTACACATGGGACGGCAAGCATCTTTATCATGGCAACACCACCTATGTGGGCAATATCATCTATACTTGGGATGGCAAGCATCTCTATCACGGCAATTCCACCTATGTGGGAAATATTGTCTATACTTGGGATGGTAAGTGCATTTACCAGGGCAACTCCACCTATGTGGGAAACATCCTCTATACATGGAACGGTAAAAATATGTTTAGAGGCAACAGCACCTATGTGGGCAACATCCTCTGCACATGGGATGGAAAGCATGTGTTCAATGGCAACACCACTTACGTAGGCAACATCACATATACCACCGACGGACCAATACCTCCCGTTATCATTTCACTGCTTTTGTAGATACACACAGAAGTGGATATCGGCAATAATGACAAATGTCATGATTGGCTCGGTGGAGGGGTGCCTGATGACTTCTTGCGACGTGGACGAGACTTGCGCTTGTCCACGTCAACGTTTTTGTTGTGACCGCCTTGACTGCCGCTTCTGGCATGACCTCCGCGACCGCCACGGCTACCGCGTCCTCCACTGCCACCATGTCGGCCTTGCCTTCCGTGTCCGCCACGGCCTCCCGACACTTTCATCGGCTTGTATTCCGGACCTTCACCTAATCCCTCTGGCAACGCCACTTTCTCCACCTCATAGCCGAGGAACTTCTCTATCTGCATGAAGTCGCGTATTTCCCGACCGCGGACGAGTGTGATGGCCTTGCCGTCGCGTTGCGCACGGGCGGTGCGTCCGATGCGGTGCACATAGTCCTCACTGTCGTGGGGCACGTCGTAGTTGATGACGGTGGCGATGTCGTCGATGTCGATGCCGCGGGCTACGATGTCGGTGGCGACAAGCACGTCCACCTGACCGCTCTTGAAACGGTACATCATATCATCGCGCTGACTTTGGTCAAGGTCGGAATGCATCTCGCCGCAGTTGATGTGAAGCATACGCAGCGAACGGTTGATTTCCTTCACCTTCAGTTTCGAACCGGCAAAAATGATGACACGGCTCAACTCGTTGTTGCGAAACAGGTGGCGGATGATGCCCACCTTCTGGTTCTCGTGACACACGTATGCCTGCTGAAGGATGTTGTCGGCGGGTCGGCTCACTGCCAACTTCACCTCTGCAGGGTTCTTCAGTAGCGTCTTGGCCAACTGCTCGATTTTCTGAGGCATGGTGGCGGAGAACATGATGGTCTGACAGGTGGAAGGGATGTAACTGGCTATCTTGAGGATGTCCTCGCTGAAACCCATGTCGAGCATACGGTCGGCTTCATCGAGAACAAAAAATGATAGGCGGCTCAAGTCGGCATGACCCATATTGATGTGGCTGATGAGCCTACCGGGCGTGGCTATCACCACATTGGCTCCCAACTGTAGTCCCTTGGTCTCCTGGTCGTAGCGACCGCCGTCGTTGCCACCATAGACGGCAACACTGCTGATGCCCTCGAGATAGTAGCTGAAGCCTTCCATTGCTTGGTCTATCTGCTGGGCGAGTTCCCGGGTAGGACTCATGATGATGCAGTTGATGGCGTCCTCGGGGTAGTAGCCGTCTTCGATAAGGCTCAGGATGGGGAGCAGGTAGGCGGCTGTCTTGCCGGTGCCTGTCTGCGCAACGCCGATGAGGTCGCGACCGTCGAGTATCTCTGGGATGCACCGCTCCTGGATGGGGGTGCAGGTCTCGAAGCGCATGTCGTCGAGCGCATCGAGTATATTGTCATTCAGATATAATTCGTCAAATCTCATTTTATTCTAACTTGGTGCTTGCCTGTAGCAGAAATAGGCTACTATGGCAAAGATGAAATTGGGCATCCACGCCGCGATAATAGGTGGAAAACCGGCATTGATGGCAAAGGTGGCTGAGATGGTCTGGAGCATGATATACGTGAAACTGAGCACCAGTCCGATGCCTAAGTACATGCCCATGCCGCCCTTGCGCTTGCGGGCGGACAGCGACGCGCCGATGATGGTGAGGATGAAGGAGGCAAACGAAGTGGCGATGCGCTTGTGGTATTCCACCTCATACTGCACCACATTGCCTGAACCGCGGCTCTGTTGCTTCGAGATGTATGCCAACAGTTCCGGACTGGTAAAGGTCTCTTGCTGTCCCTTGGAGTAGACCAGGTCGGTAGGCTCCATGACGATGACTGTGTCCTTCTCGCCTCCTTGTGTGATGTGCTCTTTCAGTCCGCGCAGCTCACGGCACTTCCAGTTGATGATTTTCCAGTGATATTTGGCGTCGCTGATGGTGTCGTAGCGGATTTCAGTGGCGGTAAGGTGACTGACAAGTTTCTTGTTCTCAAACTTGTCGAGGCAGAAACCGTAACCGCACTTGCGGTTGTTGTCGTAGTGCTGGATGTAGGCAATGACGCCCTGGTCCACCTGCAACTGCACGTTCTCTGCCGACGTGTTCTTCCGCTTGTTCTTGTAGATGGCCTCGAAATTCTGGCGGATGATGGTGCCGTGGGGTATCACGTAGGCACCGAGATAGTAGGTGACAAGCGAGATGATGATGCACGACACCATATAGGGGCGCATCAGCCGTCGGAAAGACATGCCGGAGGCCAATATGGCGATAATCTCTGAATTGCCGGCCATCTTCGACGTGAAGAAAATCACGGCGATGAAGACAAACAACGGACTGAACAGGTTGGCGAAATAGGGGACGAAGTTGGCGTAGTAGTCAAAAACAATAGCTTTCAGCGGTGCATTGTACTGCGTGAACTTCGCAAGGTGCTCATTGATGTCGAAGACGATGGATATCGAGATGATGAGCACAATGGCGTAGATGTAGGTGCCGATGAATTTCTTGATGATATACCAGTCCAATCGTTTCGTCCAACGGCCTGGACTCAGCCATGAGAGCAGGTGAAACAACTTGCGGATGAGAGCCCACACCTGACGGCCGCCGCGGAGAAGGCTGCGGAGGAACTTCAGTTGACTGAGGTATTGGCGTCGGGTGGAGAATCTCATCTGTTCGGGGTCGGTGTTTCTGAATCAGAGACGGTGTCCTAATTGCTGGATGATGCCGCTCTTCCACTGGGTGAAGTCTCCGGCGAGGATGTGGCGCCGGGCGTCGCCCACGAGACGAAGGTAGAAGGCGAGGTTGTGGATGCTGGCTATCTGCATGGCAAGCAACTCCTGGGCTTTGAAGAGATGATGCAGGTAGGCCTTGCTGTGGATGCGGTCTACGGTGCAGCCGTTGGGGTCGATGGGGGAGAAGTCGCTCTCCCATTTCTTGTTGCGCATGTTCATCGTGCCCTCGTAGGTGAAGAGGTTGGCATTGCGGCCGTTACGGGTGGGCATCACACAGTCGAACATGTCGACGCCACGCTCGATGGCCTCAAGGATGTTCTGGGGGGTTCCTACACCCATCAGGTAACGGGGACGGTCCTTGGGGAGGATGGTGTTGACCAACTCCACCATCTCATACATCACCTCGGTGGGCTCGCCTACGGCGAGGCCGCCGATGGCATAGCCGTCGGCCCCCTTGTCGGCAGCATGGAGGGCGGCATCGGTGCGCAGATCCTTGTAGGTGCAGCCTTGCACGATGGGGAAGAGGCTCTGATTGTGGCCATAGAGTGGGGCGGTCTCTGCCATACGCTTCACACAGCGGTCGAGCCAGCGTTGGGTCAGTCCAAGACTGCGTTTGGCATAGGCATAGTCACTGTCGCCGGGAGGGCACTCGTCGAAAGCCATCATGATGTCGGCACCGATGACACGCTGCGTGTCGATGACGTTCTCGGGGGTGAAAATGTGCTTCGAACCGTCGATGTGGGAACGGAATTCGCAGCCTTCCTCACGCAACTTGCGGATGCCGGTAAGAGAGAACACCTGAAAACCGCCTGAGTCGGTCAGGATAGGGCGGTCCCAGGTGTTGAACTGATGCAGACCACCGGCGGCATGAAGAATGCCAAGACCCGGACGGAGATATAGATGGTAGGTGTTGCCGAGGATAATCTGGGCACCTATCTCCTCGCGTAACTCACTGAAATGCACACCCTTCACACTGCCACAGGTGCCGACAGGCATGAAGATGGGGGTGGTGATGTCGCCGTGGTCGGTGTGGATGAGGCCGGCTCGCGCATCACTGTATGGGTCGGTATGCTGGAGTTCAAAGGTCATTGTTCTTCTGTTTGCGGCTCTGTGGTAAGGTTGATGGGCTGGGCTACTGTCTCTTCGGTGAGGGCGAAGGCCCACACGTCTTGCACGTTCTCTACATAATGGAACTCTACCCCTTTCAGATATATGGCGGGTATCTCGTCAATATCCTTCTTGTTGTCCTGGCACATCACGATATCGGTGATGCCGGCGCGCTTTGCGGCGAGAATCTTCTCCTTGATGCCACCAACGGGGAGCACTTTGCCACGGAGGGTTATCTCACCGGTCATGGCGGTGTTGCGGCGCACCTTGCGCTGGGTGAGCGCTGAGGCAATCGATGTGGCGATGGTGATGCCGGCCGATGGACCGTCCTTGGGGGTGGCTCCCTCTGGCACATGGATGTGGATGTTCCATTGGTCGAAGATGTGGTAGTCCACGCCTAAGGTGTCGATGTGGGCTTTTACATACTCCAAAGCGATGATGGCCGATTCCTTCATCACGTCGCCAAGGTTGCCGGTGAGGGTGAGTTTTGAACCCTTTCCCTTGCTCAGCGATGTCTCAATGAAGAGTATCTCTCCGCCTACGCTGGTCCATGCCAGTCCGGTGACAACACCGGCATAGTCGTTGCCTTGATAGATGTCACGGTAGTAGGGTGGCTTACCCAACAGGTAGGTGAGTTTGTCAGGGGTTATCTTGGCGTAGGGCAACTGTCCGTCGCGGGCCTTGATGAAGGCGAGCTTGCGCAGGGCCTTGTTGATTTGCTTCTCCAACTGGCGCACACCGCTCTCACGCGTGTATTGCTCGATGATGTGCTCAATGGTGGGTTTGGTGAACGTGGGGCACTCCTCCAAAGTGGAGAGGCCGGTGTTCTCCTGCTCACGGGGGATGAGGTGTCGCTTGGCTATCTCTATCTTCTCCTCGGTGATGTAGCCGCTCACCTCGATGACCTCCATGCGGTCGAGAAGCGGACGGGGGATGGTGGTCAGGTCATTGGCGGTGGCGATGAACAACACCTTCGACAGGTCGTAGTCCACGTCGAGGTAGTTGTCGTGGAAAGCAATGTTCTGCTCGGGGTCGAGCACCTCGAGAAGGGCGGAGGCGGGGTCGCCGTTGATGGTATGCTGAGTCACCTTGTCAATCTCGTCGAGGATGAAGACGGGGTTCGAAGACCCTGCCTTCTGAATGCTCTTGATGATGCGACCGGGCATTGCACCTACATAGGTGCGGCGGTGACCGCGAATCTCCGACTCATCATGGAGACCGCCAAGCGAGATGCGCACATACTTGCGCTTCATAGCGGAGGCGATGCTCTTGCCAAGACTGGTCTTGCCCACGCCCGGAGGACCGTAGAGGCAGAGGATGGGCGACTTGAGGTCGCCACGCAGCGAGAGGACGGCGATGTGCTCCAGGATGCGCTCCTTCACCTTCTCCATACCATAGTGGTCGTGGTTGAGGATGCGCTCGGCACGCTTCAGGTTCATGTCGTCATGGGTAT
>JAGCXX010000098.1 GCA_017961115.1 Prevotella sp.
ATAAATTATGTCATATCTCTTTACATCAGAATCAGTATCAGAAGGCCATCCTGACAAAGTGGCCGACCAAATATCAGATGCACTCCTCGACCAATTCCTCGCCTACGATGAGCACTCGCACTGCGCCATCGAGACCTTCGTCACCACAGGACAGGTCGTCATCATGGGGGAGGTGCACTCCGAGGCATACATCGACCTGCAGACCATCGCACGCAACACCATCAACAAAATCGGCTATACCAAGTCGGAATACCAGTTTGACGGCAACTCATGCGGCATCCTCTCCGCCATCCATGAACAGAGCACCGACATCAAGCAGGGCGTGGACCGTGAGGAAGAGGACAAGCAGGGTGCTGGCGACCAAGGCATGATGTTCGGCTACGCCTGCAACGAGACTGAGGACTACATGCCCGTCTCCCTCCACCTCGCACACCTCATCATGAAGACCCTGGCTGAGATACGGCGCGAGGGTAAGGTGATGACCTACCTGCGCCCCGATGCCAAGAGTCAGGTGACCGTGGAGTATGGCGACGACAACCGTCCGCAGCGCATCCACACCATTGTCGTTTCCACCCAGCACGATGAGTTTGATAACGACGATGAACGTATGCTCGCCAAAATCAAGGATGACGTCATCAACATCCTCATCCCGCGCGTGAAGGAGAAGATACACAGCCAAAAAGTACTCAATCTCTTCAGGGACGAAATCAAATACCACGTCAACCCCACTGGGAAATTCGTCATCGGAGGTCCCCATGGCGACACCGGACTGACCGGCCGCAAGATTATCGTCGATACCTATGGTGGCAAGGGCGCACATGGCGGAGGAGCCTTCTCGGGCAAGGACTCGAGCAAGGTGGACCGCTCCGCCGCCTATATGGCACGCTACATAGCCGAGAACATGGTGGCGGCGGGCGTCAGCGACGAGATACTCGTGCAACTGAGTTATGCCATCGGTGTCGCCGAACCCATCAGCGTGTATGTCAACACCTACGGACGGTCGAAGGTGGGACTGACTGACGGCGAGATTGCCAATAAAATCCAGAAACTCTTCACACTCACCCCGAAGGCCATCGAGAGAAAACTCAAACTCCGGCAGCCGATTTTCCTGGAGACCGCTGCCTACGGACACATGGGGCGCAAGAACGAGATAGTTGAGAAGACATTCACCAGCCATTATCATGACACCAAGACCATCAAGGTGGAACTGTTTACCTGGGAGAAACTCGACATGGTAGAAGAGATACGCGAAACATTCGGCATTTGATGGCACCCCTCCTCAGGAAGTCTACCTATCAGGTTATCCACGACCTGCCCGACAGTGCCACGGAGTGGCAAAAAGACTCTGCGGTGCAGGCCTATTTCCAGCCGGGACAGAACATCCGCTTCAGCGACCGTCCCGACACGCTGGGACTGCCTGGGCAGCGCTATGACGCGCCGCCGGGCACGCTGAGCACCGACAGTCTGGGATATCCGAAGGCATATATCGACTCCTTTGCGTGGAGCCGGCCAGGGAAGGCGCATGCCGCGAAGGCTGCCGACCCCGTGCCCTACCGTGCCGGGGCGGACAATTTGGTGGCATCGATGCTGATGGTGGGATGCCTCGTGGCCATCCTTGCCTTAGCACGCTCCATGCGCTTTGTCATGAAGATGTTCAAGAACATGTTCTTCACGGAGAATGAGCGGACAACGACTGTGCCCGACACCACGGCAGAACTGCGAAGCCAGGGCTGGCTCGTGCTCTTCACCTCACTGCTGCTTGCGGTAACTTACTACTCTTATGCTCTCTCCACTGCTAAAGGTGTCATTTTTTTGTCAAGGCACGGACTCCTCTTCATCTACATTGCGGCAGTTGTCGGCTACTTCCTGTTCAAAACAGCCATCTACCAATTCGTCAACTGGGTGTTTTTTGATGGTAAAAAAAATGAACAATGGAACAAGTCCGTACTCTTCATCACGGCAATGGAGGGATTGTTGCTCCCGCCATTTGTGCTGTTGCATGTCTTTGGCGGTTTGTCACTTCAAATCACACTCATCGGTGTGGCTTCTGTTGTCATTTTGGCTAAAATACTCACTTTTTATAAGTGCTATCTTATCTTTTTTCAGCGATTTGGTGCCATATTGCAAATTTTTTTGTACTTTTGTGCGCTCGAAATGATACCTTTGGTCGGATTGGTCGGCCTTTTGGAAACATTCAACGAATATCTGGAAATAAATTTTTAGTACACTTATGATCAAAAAGATTCTGGTGTCACAGCCAAAACCGACAAGTGAGAAGTCACCTTATTTTGATATCGCGCGCGAATATGGCGTGGAGTTGGTGTTTCGTCCCTTCATCAAAGTAGAAGGCCTGACGGCGAAAGAATTCAGACAGCAGAAAATCAGTCTTCTTGGCTATACAGCAGTGGTGTTCACCTCTCGCCATGCTATCGACAACTTCTTCACCCTCGCCAAGGAGATGCGCGTCAACATCCCCGAGACGATGAAGTATTTCTGTGTGACGGAGACCATCGCGCTCTATATTCAGAAATATGTGCAATACCGCAAGCGCAAGGTGTTCTTTGGCACCACGGGTAAGATTGCCGACCTCGTGCCGCTCATGGTGAAGCATAAGTCGGAGCGCTACCTCGTGCCGATGAGCGACATCCACAACAACAGCGTGCAGGAGATGCTTGATGCCAAGAAACTCGACTACCAGATTTGTGTGATGTACCGCACCATCAGCGATGACTTCACACCTGAGGAGGTGGAGCAGTTCGATTACGACATGCTCATCTTCTTCAGCCCTGCAGGTATCAATGCCCTGACTAAAAACTTCCCCTCTTTCGAGCAGGGGGATATCCGCATTGCAGCCTTCGGACCCGCCACCGCCAAGGAGGTGACCGACAGAGGACTGCGCCTTGACCTGAAGGCACCGTCGCCTGAGTTCCCCTCGATGACGGGCGCACTGCGCGACTATCTGAAAAATCAACAGTAGCAGCCTATGCCTGCATCAGGTCCATTCACTTTGGACAAGACTGAGCGTGTCACCGGAAGAACACTGGTGGAGACGCTGTTCAAGGGCGGCGAAAGCCGCTCGATGTCTTGTTACCCGCTGCGGGTGGTCTATTGCCTCACAGAGCGAGAGGAGGCTCCCGTCCGTATTCTGGTGAGTGTGCCGAAACGTTATTTCAAGCGTGCTGTGAAGCGCAACAGAATCAAACGGCAGGTAAGAGAGGCTTTCCGCAAGAACAAACACCTGTTAGCAGGGCGGATGGAGGCTCATCCCGACAAGGCGCTCGCCATGGCGTTCATCTGGATGGACGACCAGTTGCGCGAAAGCAGCGAGGTGGAGAGCAAGATTGTCAGTCTGCTGGTCAGAATCTGTGAGCGCCTATGAGCATCTGGTCGAATTTGGCAAAATGGCTGTCGAAACCCATAGGATGGCTGTCGAAAGCGGTGGTGTGGGTGTTGCTCATTCCCATCTTTTTCTATCAGAGATGCATCAGCCCTTTCACCCCTCCTGCATGCCGCTTCACACCCACTTGTTCGGAATATGCCAAGCAGGCGCTGCGAAAGCATGGACCCATCAAGGGATTGTGGCTCGCCATAAGGCGCATCCTCCGCTGCCATCCCTGGGGAGGAAGCGGATACGACCCAGTACCGTAGTAAGATGAAAGATGAAGGATGAAAGATGAAAGATTAGAAATTAAACTCAAGATACAACAATGACCAAGAATTTTGTAGAAGAACTGAAATGGCGTGGCATGCTCGCGCAAATCATGCCAGGAACGGAAGAATTTTTGATGAAGGGCATGGCAACGGCTTATCTGGGCACTGACCCCACAGCCGACAGCCTGCATATCGGACACCTTTGCGGTATCATGATGCTCCGCCACCTGCAGCGATGCGGCCACAAACCCATCATCTTGGTGGGCGGCGCTACCGGAATGATTGGCGACCCATCAGGCAAAAGCCAGGAGCGCAACCTGCTCGACACGGAGACACTCTACCACAATCAGGAGTGCATCAAGCGACAAGTGGCCAAGTTTCTCGATTTCGAGGCAGACGACCCCAACAAGGCAGAGTTGGTGAACAACTACGATTGGATGAAGGATTTCTCCTTCCTCGACTTCGCCCGTGAGGTGGGCAAGCACATCACCGTCAACTACATGATGGCGAAGGACAGCGTGCAGCAGCGCCTCAATGGTACGGCTCGCGACGGACTGTCGTTCACCGAGTTCACCTACCAGTTGCTGCAAGGCTACGATTTCCTCCACCTCTATCAGACCAAGAACTGCAAGTTGCAGTTGGGTGGCAACGACCAGTGGGGCAACATGACCACAGGCACCGAACTCATCCGCCGCAAACTGGGTCAGGAGGCTGAGGCATACGCCCTCACCTGTCCGCTCATCACCAAGGCCGACGGCAAGAAGTTTGGCAAGACGGAGAGCGGCAACGTGTGGCTCGACCCCGCCCGCACCTCACCATATGCCTTCTATCAATTCTGGCTGAATGTCAGCGACGACGATGCCGAGCGTTACATCAAAATCTTCACCAGCCTGGAGAAGGAGACCATCGACGCTTTGGTGGAAGAGCACAAGCAAGACCCCGGACGCCGTGTCCTCCAGCGCCGTTTAGCAGAGGAGGTCACTGTCATGGTGCACTCGCAAGAGGCTCTCGACATGGCGATAGAGGCTTCCAACATCCTGTTCGGCAAATCAACCAAGGAGAGTCTGGTGCGCCTCGATGAGCAGACACTGCTCGACGTGTTCGACGGTGTGCCTCGTTTCGACCTCGGTCGCGACCAATTGGGACAGCCTGCCGTGGAACTTTTCACCCGCGACGACGTGAAGGTCTTTGCCAGCAAGGGCGAGATGCGTAAACTCGTGCAGGGTGGCGGCGTGTCGGTGAATAAGGAGAAACTGACGGCTTTCGACCGTCCCATCACTGCCGAAGACCTCATCAATGGGAAATACATCCTCGTGCAGAGGGGTAAGAAAAATTATTTCCTCATCACGGTGAAATAAGTCTGACGGACCGATAAGTCCGACAATTCCGATATGTCCGACGGGCCTCAAAACTCCTTAGGAAACAAAAAAATCGCCAAAAATTTGGCAGTGGTGCAAAAAAGCACTACCTTTGCAGCCACGATTGGGTCATGGTGTAATGGTAACACTACAGGTTTTGGTTCTGTCATTCTGGGTTCGAATCCCGGTGACCCAACATTTAGGAGGATATGACACAAAAAGTCATGTCCTCCTAAGGTTTTTATAAAATATCCCTAAAAACTTTCCCGTCTCATTTTTTTTGTGTAAGTTTGCAGCAAACAAACAAACTATTATACATTATTATTTATGAAAACAAATTATGAGATTCGTTATGCGGCCCATCCAGAGGACGCAAAGAGTTATGACACCACACGCATCAGGCGCGATTTCCTCATCGAGCGTGTATTCGCTGCCGACGAGGTCAACATGGTCTATTCCATGTACGACCGTATGGTAGTGGGAGGCGCAATGCCCGTGGCAGAGGAACTGAAACTGGAGGCCATCGACCCGCTTAAGGCTCCATTCTTCACCACCCGTCGTGAGGTGGGTATCTTCAACGTGGGGGGTGCCGGTTGTGTGAAAGTGGGCGACGAGGTGTTTGAACTTGACTACAAGGAGGCTCTTTATATCGGACGCGGTGACCGCGACGTGGTCTTCTGCTCAAAGAACAAGAAGAAACCTGCAAAGTTCTATTTCAACAGCTGCACCGCACACAAGGAGTATCCCTGCAAGAAAATCACCAAGGCAGATGCTGTTGTGGCACATATGGGAAGCCTTGAGATGAGCAACGAGCGTGACATCAACAAGATGATTGTCAATCAGGTGCTGCCCACCTGCCAGTTGCAGATGGGTATGACCGAACTGGCTACAGGCAGTGTGTGGAACACCATGCCGGCGCATGTGCACAGCCGCCGCATGGAGGCTTATTTCTATTTCGAGGTGCCTGAGGACCAGGCTGTCTGCCATTTCATGGGTGAGGTGGAGGAGACCCGCCACATCTGGATGCGCGGCGACCAGGCCGTGCTCTCTCCGGAGTGGAGCATCCACAGTGCGGCTGCTACCCACAACTACACCTTCATCTGGGGCATGGGTGGTGAAAACCTTGACTATGGCGACCAAGACTTCTCACTCATCACAGATTTGAAGTGATGATTTAGGAGTTTAGGAGTCTAGGAGTTTAGGAGTTTAGACGAATGACTTATAGGAGTCTAGGAGTTTAGGAGTCTAGGAGTTTAGACGCATGACTTATAGGAGTCTAGGAGATTAGGAGTTTGTACGAATAACTTTTGGGAGATGGCGACATTTACATCTCAGAATATTATTGCGTGGCAGAAAGCACATGAG
>JAGCXX010000099.1 GCA_017961115.1 Prevotella sp.
AATATTTGTCAGAAACGCCTGTTAAAAATGTAAATATATTACTGATTATCAGTTAAATAATGTAATATTATCGTTTGATAAAAATTAAACAAAAGTAAGGAATTAGAGAGGCTGGTTTTGCAACAAAAGTGGGGAAGATCCTCTATTAATTTTAATTCTGATTTCTGATTAATTCGTGTCCAATTCCTGCGCATTCGTGTGAAAAGAAAAAAGCGATACTTGAGTTTTCATGTAATCGCTCACGAATTTCAAATCGTGAGTCATCCATGTACCTCGGAATCGAAAAAAATGCACGTTTTTTTTTGCGCTTCACTTGACTTTCACTAAATTTGCACAATCTACCAATTATTTATTACTTTACAAATCTTGATTAGTTATGAAAAAGCTATTTTTTGCAGTATGCTCATTGGCTTGCATGGCTCTCTTCGTGGCATGCGCAGAGAGTGAACCAACACTTGTTGGACAGTGGAAATCGGATGCCGTGGCGCAGAATGACTCTTCTACCAGCACTTCTATCGTTATCGACCTCAACCTGGCTAAGGACAGCACCTTGACATTCGACGCCAATGCCGTGATGGACTCGAAGGATAAGGAAATATCCATCCACATGCCTTTCAATATGGGATTCGAGGGTACATGGAGTGTAGATGGCGAAAAGATGACATGGACTCCTAAAGACTCCAGCCAGTATTGCAAGTTTGAGAAAGACAGCGTGCAAGTCAAGTTTGGAGACCCGACAATGGAAGCTTTTGGCGACAAAATCATTAAGAGCTTTATCGAGACTTTTGAGAAAGAAGGCTCAAAAGAAATCCTCGGTGAATTTGTAACGCCAGAACCTATGGCATACGTGCTTGAGGGCGACGTACTCAAAATCGTCAGCGAGAAAGACACCATGGTGTTCCACCGTCAGGCAGCTAAGAAATAATGAAACAATACTGGATACTTCTCGTCTTGGTCGCAGGTATGACAGCCTGCGGCACAAGGCGTGAGGTGTCGGTCAAATTCCCCTTCACATTCAACGACAACAATCCCCACCAACTCGCTGCCGCTAAGAAGTATGGCATCGATCCTCTGGAGGATAGGTCGCAGCTCACCAAAAAGGTGACCAAACACCTGCGGCTCGTCGAGGAGAATGATTACTACAGTGTAGACCCTCTGACTCATTCAGTACCTTACCTCACACCAGAGGCCGCAAAACTGCTTAAGGACATCGGTAAAAAATTCCAAAAGGCAGAGAGAAAGCACAAGATGGGGAAGTATAAAATCATCGTCACTTCAGTGCTCCGCACAAAGGACGATGTGAGAAAACTCATGAAGGTGAACAGCAATGCGGTGCCCAACTCGGCTCATTGCCATGCCACTACATTCGACATCACCTACAGAAGATTCAAATATATAGAAGGACGGGAAAATGACTCCCGACAAATGAAATACCTCCTCGGAGAGGTCCTCGACAAACTACGGCAGAAAGGAAGATGCTATGTGAGGTATGAGACACAGCAGACTTGCCTCCACATCACCGTCACACCATAATTCCCTGCAAGATACGGCCAAATGCTTGCATGAAGCCGCATCATCATCAGAAGGCACAACCCCTAAACTTTATATTACTATGTCAAAAGACGTTTTCAGGAAAACTTTCTTCAGACTGCTTCTCTTCTTCATGCCCCTGACAGCAGCCGCGCAGCAAATGGACAAGTTGAGCAGACTCATGGTCAATGATTCCCATACCTACAAAATCTCTTATGTGGATGAGCGAAAACTCTTCCTTAAGGACAATGTTGTCACGCTCTCAGCCGTGACACTCGAATGGCCGGAGCGCATCAGTGGAACATCAGTGGATGGCTTGCAGAAATGGCTGTGCACCATGCTATTCGGCAATGACTGCCAATCGCTCACTCAGGGCAGAAAACAGTTTTATGAGACATTGGGGGAGGAGATCAAAGCCATGCCAGATGACCCCAACATCAAGAGGCAGTACATCACGCTCAAGCTCATCGAGATGGGATGGGACAAAGACAAGTACATGTCGTTCAGGGTGATGGCGCAACACCGCGATGGAGATGAGCCAAAACCCAAGCTCAATATTCAGCGGCTTATCACCTATGAGGTGGCGACAGAACAGATTCTCACTACACCTGAACTCATTAAGAGCAAATACATGCCAAATAAAATGTACCATCCGGAGATGTGCGCTTTGATTGCCACCAATATGCCAAAAGTGGAAGCAAAAATCTATGCTGATGACATCCCTGACCAGGTTTGCCTGCTCAATAAGAGGAGTGGGGTGGCATTCAATCTGAAAAATGTCCCGGATAATGACGGCATGGACATGTTGGTGGAAATCAAACGAACCAGATTGCTGGAATTCTTTCTCACTTCAAGAGCTATCAAATTACTTGATGGGGAACAGGCAAAAACAAAAACAAAAAAGGCTGCCAGACCCTTGCCGCGCCCCGAGGAGGAGTTTATGGATGACGGACAACCTGTCTATCTCGTGGCGGACAGCATGCCGCAATATCCCGACGGGATGGAGAAACTTTCCGAGTTCCTCATGCAGCAACTCACTTACCCTGAGTTTGAAAAGACTAACAAGATTCAAGGACGGGTGGTTGTATCCTTCGTCATAGGAACTGATGGCAGGATATGCCGACCTTATGTCATCCTGCCGCTCTCACCAGGCATCGACCGCGCTGCCGTCAAGGCGGTTCTCGATATGAAGCCTTGGATTCCAGGAAAGATGGATGGCACACCCGTCAATGTCAGAATGACCATCCCTCTCGTCTTTAGGGCAAATTAATCCTCAATTTTCAATCTTCAATATCTAAAGATACCGGACAGTGGTCGCTGCCCATTATGTCGGTGTGTATCTTTGCATTGGCGACAAGAGGCATCAGACGCTCTGAAACCAAGAAATAATCGATACGCCACCCTGCGTTCTTCTCACGCGCACGGAAACGGTATGACCACCAGGAATAGGTCACCTGCTCGGGATAGAGTCTCCGGAAAGTATCGGCAAAACCCGCGGCAAGGAGGGTGCTGAACTTCTCACGCTCCTCATCGGTGAAACCGGCATTGCGGCGGTTGCTCTTGGGGTTCTTCAGGTCTATCTCCTCATGGGCGACATTCAGGTCACCACACACAATCACAGGCTTCACGGCATCAAGACGCTGAAGGTAGGCACGAAACTCATCCTCCCACGTCATGCGGTAATCAAGACGCCGAAGACCGTCCTGGGAATTGGGCACATAGGCCGTCACAAGGAAAAACTCATCCATCTCCAATGTTATGACACGTCCCTCGTGGTCGTGCTCATCCTTGCCGATGCCATAGGTCACATTCAGCGGACGGCGGCGTGTGAAGATGGCGGTGCCGGAATAACCCTTCTTCTCAGCATAGTTCCAGTATGACTCATATCCTTCCAATTGCAAGTCGAGCTGGCCGGCCTGCATTTTTGTCTCCTGAAGACAGAAGAAATCAGCATCAAGGGCCTTGAAGGATTCCTCAAAGCCCTTGCCCATACAGGCTCTAAGCCCGTTGACATTCCATGAAACGAATCTCATCGTCTACACTTTATTAATAAGTTTTGTTTCCGAAAATCAATGTAGGCCAGCCTGTGGTGAAGGAGTTGTCGCCCACCTTGACGGATTTGATTAGTAAATATCCCTGCATCTTGTTCTCATAGTACTCCCCATAAGCATAGTAATATGACGAGGAAGTCCAGTCTGTGGTATAGGCACTCATCTCATCGGCGAATTCCACTTTCACGTCATAAACTTTGTCCTCATACTCCGTGGTAAACTCCATCTTGAAGTCGCGGGGGAAAAACAAGAAGGTGTAGTATCCATTGATGTTGACGGTGTTGGCATAGGGGTGGAGAATGGCTGATACCGATTCTGTTTCGCTTGCCATCAGGATTTTGCGGGCATCAGAAGCTCTCGAAATGCCATTGGCTAAAACCTTGACGGGGAAACGGAATATTGTCAGCGTCGAGTCATTTGAGGTCAACTCCCAACTGATGGATGTGGAGTCTTTTGTGTTCGTCGTGTCGTTGATGTAGTAAATCCATCCACTGTAAAGTCCTGACATGGCCTTCATCTGAGCCGCTTTCTGCTCTTGGGTTAGCGGGGTATAGTTGTTGTTGTTGTCGTTCCCATCATCACTGAGACAAGAGGTGGCACAGAGGCCGACAATCATGCAAAGCATGAGATAAAACACTTTTTTCATCGCTTTTTCCTTAATTTTATATATGGCTTTTTGTTCTAAACGTATCAGCCCTTCAAATCTTGCATCAAAAATACAACTTTTTAACTATGAACTACGAACTTTGCTTGATGGACCATGTCCTAACGTAGCAGTTTCATAAACTCCTCACGGGTCTTTGCTTGGTTGAAGGCTCCGCTGAACGCACTGGTGGTGGTGATGGAGTTTTGCTTCTCCACACCACGCATCTGCATGCACATATGGCGGGCTTCCAACACCACCATCACACCCATCGGATGAAGGGTTTGTTCAATGCAGTCCTTGATTTGCTCGGTCATACGCTCCTGCACCTGCAGACGATGGCTGTAGATGTCAACCACACGGGCTATCTTGCTCAGACCTGTGATATGCCCTTTGGGAATGTAGGCGACATGGGCCTTGCCGTAGAAGGGCAGCATATGATGCTCGCACATCGAGAAGAAATCGATGTCCCTCACAATCACCATCTGATTGTAGTTCTCCTCAAAAAGAGCATCGGTGAGCACCTTGTGGGGGTCCTCTCCGTAGCCGCGGGTAAGCACCTGCATGGCTTTTGCCACGCGCATGGGGGTCTTCTCCAAACCCTCACGGGATGGGTCCTCGCCCAGCAGACGCAGTATCTCAGTGTAGTGGGTGGCAAGGTCGTCAAGCCCTGCCCGGTATTCTGGTTCTGTGTACATGGTCGGTGATGTTCAAAAGAGATGACTATCTGTTGACAGTGATGGCGGTCTTGATGACACAGGCATTCTTGAATCCCTCCTTCTTCACCTGTTTCAGCAGTTTGGTGGCTGCCTCCTGATTGCGGAAATTGCCGAAACGGCAGCACCAACGGGGAGAGTAGAAATGCACATACACCGGATGGCCGGGGAATTTCGTCTTCACCTTAGCACCCATCTCCTGGGCCTTCGCACGGTCAAGACGGGTGTTGCCTCCGGCAAACACCTGGATGCGGTAACCTTTCGCGCGCTTGCTGTTGCTCATCAGCTTTTTGCGTGAACTGCTGGCATCGACATTCTCCTCAAACTCCTGCATCTTCTTGGCACGGGCAGCTTCGCGGGCCTTCCGCTCACGTTCACGGCGAGCCTTGTCACGAGCCTCATCCTCTGCAGTGCTGACATTGCGCTCATAGTCACGCTGACGGTTCTCACTGCTGCGGCTCTCCTGACGGGAGCGCTCTTCTTGACGTGTGGCCTCCTGTTTGGTGTCCTGCTCCTTGCTCTTGCCAGAACCGTTCACCAACTTGTTGATGTCCTCGCTCTGCTTCACCGACACCTGACCGCTGCTCTTGTCGTCGTTCTGCAAGTGATCGAGGAACGTCTGGGCATGAGCAGTGGTCAGGAACAGTGATGTAGCCAATATGGCTATGGTTCGTTTCATCATATCCGAAAAATTATTTCCAAGCATCGATGATGCCCTTGAAGTCGGCTGCCTTCAGTGAGGCACCGCCAATCAGACCACCGTCGATGTCGGGCTTGGCAAACAGTTCAGCTGCATTGCTGGGCTTGCAACTGCCTCCATAGAGGATGGAGGTGTTGTCGGCAACCTCGGCGCCGAACTTCTCGGCAATCACCTCGCGGATGTAGGCGTGGATTTCCTCAGCCTGTTCGGCAGAGGCGGTCTTGCCAGTACCAATGGCCCAAATCGGCTCGTAGGCGATGATGATGTTGCTGAACTGCTCGGCGGTCAGGTTGAACACGCTGCCTTCCAACTCAGCTTTCACCACCTCATTCTGCTTGTTGGCCTCACGCTCGTCAAGGCTCTCGCCGATACAGAAGATGACCTTCAGACCGTTGGCAAGGGCGAGCAGCACCTTCTCCTTCAGAATCTCAGGGGTCTCAGCATAGTACTCACGGCGCTCGGAGTGGCCCAGGATGACGTATTGTGCACCAGTGCTCTTCACCATGGCGGCGGAAACCTCACCGGTATAGGCGCCCTTCTCCTTGTCGGCGCAGTTCTCGGCTCCCAGACCGATGATGTTTTGGTCGAGGAACTGGGCAATGCTGGCGAGATGGATGAAGGGTGTGCAAATCACCACACCGCAGTTGGGCTTGTCAGCACTAAGGGTCTCATTCAGCTCCTTGGCAAGAGCAATACCATCTTGCAGGGTCATGTTCATCTTCCAGTTGCCTGCTACAATTTTCTTTCTCATTTTTGTTTTCAATAAAAAATTAAGTTAATGTATCTTTTTGTTGCTATTCTCTTTCTTGGTGATTTCCAGTCTCACCTGTTTCTCCGGATTTTCCGGCATCTTCTGTTTTCCTGGCCTTTCTGGCCCTTTTGGGCATCAGCCTCCTTGTCCAAGCCCAGAGCCGGTCGGCAATGGTAAGGGCGAGCAGGGGGAACACAAACCAGCTCAGGATGGTGGCTATCTTGCCGGTGGCTGTCCGGGTGGGTGGCTGTCCTATCTCGCTGTCTTCCAAGCGCTCTGTTAGTTGGGTGGCATCGGGAAGGAAGTTGTGGCTCCATTTTCGCACCACCTTGCCGCCATGAAGGAGCAGCAGACCGGGGTTGCTGCGGATGATGGTCTTCAGTGTCGTTCCGTCGGTGGAGCAGAAGGGATATTCTGCTCCTGTCAGGTCACGCCACCGCTCAATGGCTGACTCCCCGCTGGAGGTGAGGCAATAGAATTGGTATCCGTTGTCCTCGCAGTATTCGTATATTTGGTCTATCTCTCCGAAATCTCCGTCGCTGGCATCTTCCAATGTGGGGGAGATGAGCAGGAAGGTGTATCCGGGTTCATCGATAACCATGTCGGTGATGTCCTCGCCGTCCTCGATTCTCGTGATGGAGAAATCATGGATGGGCGGGATGTCGCCCTCACTGATCTGCACCGTCTCACTGTCGATGAACGTCCAAGTGGAGTCGGGGTAGTCCTCGAGGGTGAACGTGCGGCGCTCCCCGTCTTTCTCCAAGATGAACTTTGTCTCAAACTGCGGTTGGGCGGCTGAGTCGGGCAGTTCCATACCAGCACGGATGTCGGCTCCCTCATGGTAGGGACGGAAATCGAACAGCGGGAGGTCGTAGAGGCACCACAGGCTGACGGCAATGATGAACAGCAGCGTGTAGTTGATGACAATCCACTGGTTGGTGCGTGAGATAAGCCTCACCATGCTCAGTGGCCAAATGCATAGCAGCACCGCACAGACCAGCAGCACCACGTTCTTTGCCAATGTCTGACCATTGGTGAGCACCAGCGCGTCGCCAAAACATCCGCAGTCGCTGATGGGATTGGCTATCCATAGCCAGAGCGAGATGATGGTCATCACTGACATCAGTGCCACAGTCAACTTTGTCACCGTGCGGCGGTGCATGGCAAACAACAGGAAGATGCCTAAACAGAACTCCGTGGCTGAGAGTGCGACAGAGGCACTCAGCGTCGCCCAGTCGGGCAGGGCTTCGCCCATACCTATGGCGGTCAGGTAGTCCTGTATCTTGTACTGAGTACCCAACGGGTCGATGGCCTTCACAAAACCTGACAGAATCAGGGTCAGCGACAGCACCAACCGGCACAGGTTCAGGAAGATTCTCAACAGGCTATTCACTGAGTTTGATGATGCCGAAAACGGCATAGTTGATGATGTCCATATAGTTGGAGTCGATGCCTTCTGATACCAGCGTCGACCCGTCCAAATCTTCTATCTCTTTCACACGCTGTATCTTTGTGAGGATAAAGTCGGTGTAGCTGCTCACACGCATGCCGCGCCAAGCCTCGCCGTAGTCGTGGTTCTTCTTCAGCATCAACTCAAGTGTCGACTTGGCGTAATGGTCGTAGAGCGACATCGCTTCCTCATTGCTGATGTCAGCAGAGTCGCTGTAACCCTTCTCCAACTGGATAAGTCCCACCAAACCGTAGTTGACAAGGGCGACAAACTCCGGACGGATGCCTTCACCCACTAAGGTGGTGCCGGTCACTTCAAGTGAGCGGATGCGCATGGCCTTGATAAACAGCTGGTCAGTTAGCGAGGAGGGGCGCAACAGGCGCCAAGAGGCTCCGTAGTCATGAAGCTTCTTTTCAAACAGCGAACGGCATTCCGACATCGCTGCTCCAAACTGCTCCTCTGTGAGTGAGTGGGTCTGTGGCATGTCTTGTCTCTTTTTAACGCTGCAAAGTTAATGCAAATCGAGCGCAATGCAAAATAAAAGTGTTTTTATTTTCATCCATTGCCTATATGCCCTTATTCTCCAACTCCTAAAAAAATCATATGTCTAAACTCCTACACTCCCAAACTCCCAAACTCCCAAAGCAAATCATATGTCTAAACTCCTAAACTCCCAAACTCCTACACTCCTAAATCAAAACAAATCATATGTCTAAACTCCCAAACTCCCAAACTCCCAAAACAAATCATATGTCTAAACTCCCAAACTCCTAAACTCCTACACTCCTAAAACAAATCATATGTCTAAACTCCCAAACTCCCAAACTCCTACACTCCTAAAGCAAATCAAATCATATGTCTAAACTCCCAAACTCCTAAACTCCCAAACTCCTAAACTCCCAAAACAAATCACATGCCTGCACTCTCAAATCAAAATCTCCCCAACTTTTTTTGTTTTTTCGCCGACAACGAGTAATTTTGCACACTCAAACAAGAACTATGGTCAATTACTCCGACGCCGAACTGGCGCAGATACTCGATAAGGAATTATTTCATATCATCTCTCAAGTGGCCGACGACATGGGCGTGGAATGCTATGTCGTTGGGGGATATGTACGTGACATCTTCTTGAAGCGACCTTCCAATGACATCGATGTCGTCGTCGTGGGAAGCGGAATAGAAGTGGCTCAAGAAGTGAAAAATGTTATGGGAGAGAAGGCACATCTTTCCGTCTTCCGCAATTTCGGCACTGCACAGGTGAAATGCAAGTTCGGCGAGGTGGAGTTTGTGGGTGCAAGGCGCGAAAGCTACCATAGGGAGAGCCGAAAACCCATTGTGGAGGACGGTACGCTTGAGGATGACCAAAACAGGCGCGACTTCACCATCAACGCCATGGCGATATGCCTCAACAAAGAACGGTTCGGTGAACTCGTCGACCCCTTCGACGGACTGGGCGACTTGGAATATGGATGCATACGGACACCACTTGACCCTGACATTACATTCTCCGACGACCCACTGCGCATGATGAGGTGCATCAGGTTTGCCACCCAACTCAACTTTTATATCGATGACGTGACTTTCGAGGCCCTCTCGAGAAATGCCGGGCGCATCAATATCATCAGTAAGGAGCGCATCGCTGATGAACTCAACAAAATCATGATGTGCAAGACACCGAGCAGAGGGTTCGTTGACCTGCAACGCTGCGGCCTTCTCGCACTCATCATGCCGGAAATCAACAACCTCGACATGGTGGAGACACGCAACGGAAGAGCACATAAAAACAATTTCTATCATACTCTAGAGGTACTCGATAATGTATGTAAAAATTCTGACAATCTTTGGCTCCGATGGGCTGCATTGCTGCATGATGTGGGAAAACCGAAGAGCAAGCGGTGGGACCCGGCTGTGGGATGGACCTTCCACAACCACAACATCATCGGCGCAAAGATGGTGCCGGAAATCTTCAAACGAATGAAATTGCCTCTCGACAGCAAAATGAAATTCGTACAGAAAATGGTGGACCTGCATATGCGCCCTATTGTCATTGCCGACGAAGAGGTAACCGACAGCGCGGTGAGAAGACTCCTGAGCGATGCAGAAGATGATATCGACCAACTGATGTTGTTGTGCGAGGCTGACATCACAAGCAAAAACATGATGAAGAAACAGCGCTTCCTCGATAATTTCCGTATCGTAAGGGAGAAGATTGAGGCGCTTAAGCAAAAAGACTACAAACGGCTCTTCCAACCTTGCATCGACGGTATACAAATCATGGAGATGTTCGGACTGCAACAGGGTCAGGAGGTGGGTATCCTCAAGTCGCATATCAAGGAGGCAGTGCTTGATGGAAGAGTGGAAAACGAGCCCGAAGCACTGAAAGCCCTTTTGCTTGAAAAATTCAAACAAATTCATTCTTCCGATAAAATTGAGGATTGATAATTGAAATCTATAGTCTCTCATTTTGATTGGTGGTCATGATGCTAACCCTTTCTCGGATGGATTGGGCAGTCGGTCGGATTTGCAATTATCCCATAGAGATTACAAGGATTCTAATCAATCGTTGAATAATGTTAAAATGGTGGCATCTGCCGCCATTTTTTGAGTGGTTTTTTCATATATTTTGTAACTTTGCACCTTGAAAACTTGAATGATTGGTTTAAGTTTTCTCCGAAGATTTAATTTATTGACAAAATAGGTATGAAACGTTTACATTTATTCTTGCTTGTAGCAGTTGCTGCATGTCTGGTGGCATGTGGCGGAAAACAAGGCGGTGCTCCCAATTTTGGCGACAATGAGTACCCCATTGAGACGGTGGGCACTTCAAGTGCTTTGTCGCAGACTACTTATCCCGCCACCATCAAGGGTGTGCAGGATGTGGAAATCCGTCCCAAAATATCAGGATTCATCACTCGAATCAATGTCCATGAGGGACAGTCGGTGGGTGCCGGACAGGTGCTCTTCGTCATCGACAACGAAACCTATCAGGCTGCTGTCCGTCAGGCGCAGGCTGCTGTGAATCAGACTCAGGCGGTCATCAATACCGCAGAGGCACAACTCAACACGGCAAAATTGCAGTATGACAACAGCGTGCAGTTGCATGCCAACGGAGTAATTGGAGATTTTGAACTCCAGTCGGCTAAGAATACCTATACCAGTGCTCAGGCACAGGTCAACCAGGCAAAGGCAAGCCTCGCACAGGCTCAGGCAAGCCTCGCTTCGGCAAAGGAGAATCTCAGTTTCAGTTACGTCAGAAGTCCGGCAAGTGGCGTTGTGGGAAGCCTGCCCTTCAAGGTGGGTGCTCTCGTGAGCTCTTCCAGTCAGCAACCGCTCACCACAGTTTCCAACAACAGCACCATGGAGGTCTACTTCTCTATGACGGAGAAGGATGTGCTCGAGATGACCAAGTCGGCAGGAGGTATCTCCGCTGCTGTCAACTCCTATCCTCCCGTCAGACTCAAACTGGCCGACGGCACCACTTATCCGCATGAGGGCAAGGTGGTGAAAATGAGCGGTGTCATCGACCCCTCCACAGGTTCGGTCTCGATGATTGCCAGGTTCCCCAACCCTGAGCGACTGCTCAAGAGTGGTGGCTCTGGTTCTGTTATCGTACCGCGTGAGAATGGTTCGGCCATCGTTATCCCGCAGGCTTGTGTCTCTGAGGTGCAGAACAAGAAATTCGTCTATGTGATGGGTGCCGACAATAAGGTGAAATACACTGAGATAACGGTCAATCCACAAAATGATGGCGTCAACTATGTCGTGACTAGTGGCCTTAACGTGGGCGACAAATATGTCACCAATGGCCTGACAAAACTCAGTGACGGCATGGAGATTGTGCCTATCACTAAAGAAGAATACCAAAAGAAAATCGATGAGGCCGGAAAAATCGGAACCGACGGTACGGCAAAAGGATTCGTCGATGCTATGACTGGTAAGAAATAACACATACGCCTCACTGAGACTCCAGTTTAATCAACAACAGACAACATGACATTTACAACATTTATAAAACGCCCGGTGCTGTCGACGGTGATTTCCATCGTCATCGTGCTGCTGGGCTTTATCGGACTGGCTACGCTCCCCATTGAGCAGTATCCAGATATCGCACCTCCTACCGTTGTGGTGTTCACAAGCTATCCGGGTGCCGATGCCGAGACGGTGAAAAACTCGGTGCTCGTGCCGCTCGAGGAGAGCATCAACGGTGTGGAAGGCATGGACTATATCAGTTCGTCGGCATCCAGTGGCTCGGCAAGCCTTTCCATCTTGTTCAGGCAGGGCATGAACCCCGATATGTGTGCCGTCAACGTGCAAAACCGTGTGCAGCAGGCGCTGGCGCTCATGCCTGCTGAGGTAACCAGAATCGGTGTCACCGTCATGAAACGACAGACCTCGCAGGTGATGATGTATACGCTTACCAGCGACGGACGATATGACGATGAGTTCCTCACCAACTACAGTAATATCAACGTGGTGCCGGCCATCAAACGTATCCAGGGTGTGGGCGACGTGCAGTCGCCGGGTGTGAAGTCCTACTCCATGCGTATATGGCTCGACCCAGAGGTGATGAAGCAGCATGACCTCATGCCTTCCGACATCTCCAACGTGCTGGCTGAGCAGAACGTGGAAGCTGCCCCAGGCGCGTTCGGTGAACAGTCGAATGTGGCATACGAATATTCCATGCGATATACCGGCCGTCTGAAAGACGCAGAGGAGTTCGGAAACATCATCATTAAGAGCGACAATGACGGAAACACCATCAAACTGAAGGATGTCGCCAAGGTGGAACTGGGTGGCTTGCAGTACTCGGTGTCGATGAAGAACAACAACATACCCTCTGTGATGGGTATGGTGCAGCAGATCGCTGGCTCCAACGCCAACGAGATTGCCAAGAATGTGAAGAAAGAACTTGAGGAACAGGCAAAACTGTTCCCTCCGGGAATGACATATAAAATCAACTATGACGTCACGGAATTCCTATATGCCAGTATCGAGGAGGTGGTGTTCACTCTCGTGATGACCCTCTTGCTCGTCTTCCTTGTGGTGTATATCTTCCTGCAGGACTTCCGCTCTACGCTGATTCCTATGATTGCCGTGCCGGTGTCGCTTATCGGTGCTTTCTTCTTCCTCAAGGTCTTCGGATTCTCCATCAACTTGCTCACCCTGTCGGCTCTGTTGCTTGCCATCGCCATCGTGGTCGATGATGCCATCGTGGTGGTGGAGGCGGTGCACGCCAAACTCGACCAGGGATACAAGAGTTCGCTGACTGCGTCGATTGACGCCATGAACGAGATTTCGAGCGCTATCATCTCCATTACGCTCGTGATGGCTTCGGTTTTTATCCCTGTCTCCTTCATCGGCGGCACTACAGGTACGTTCTATAAGGAGTTCGGCATCACCATGGCTGTGTCCATCTTCATCTCGGCGCTCAACGCTCTTACACTGTCGCCGGCACTCTGCGCCATCTTCCTCAAACCGCATGACGAAGAGGGAAAAGAGGTGAAGATGTCACGTATCGACCGTTTCCATGCTGCTTTCAACACTTCATACGAGAAAATTCTCGGAAAATACAAGACACGCGTGGAGAAACTGGTGCGCAGGCCGCTCGCCATTATCATCGCCGTGATTGTGGGTATCATTGTGCTCACCGTGACCATGCAGACTACCAAGTCGGGACTGGTGCCAAGTGAGGACACGGGTACGCTCTTCTGCACCATTTCCATGCCGCCTGCTACATCAGTGGCGCGTACCAGGCAGGTCATCAACGAGGTGGACTCCATCCTTGCATCCAATCCGGCTATCCTGTCGCGTGAGCAAATCCAGGGATATAACTTTATTGCTGGAGCAGGTAGCGACCAGGCTACATTCATTCTTAAACTCAAACCATTCGAGGAGCGCCAGAAAGGATTCTGGTGGAAACTCTCCGGATTGTGGCAGGGCGATGGCATCTATCGCTTCCTCGTCAATCCATACGATGCCAACTCAGTGCTTGGTATGATTTACAAGCAGACTGCCTCCATCAAGGATGCGCAAATCTTGGCTTTCTCTCCGCCTATGATTCCGGGATTCTCTGCCAACAGCGGTGTGTCGCTTGTGATGCAGGACCGTACCGGTGGTGAACTCCTCAAATTCTTCGGCATTGTGCAGGAATATCTGGCAGAACTCAACAAACGGCCTGAGATACAGACGGCTCAGACGTCCTACAACCCCAGTTATCCTCAGTATATGATACACATGGATGTGGCTAAGTGTAAGCAGGCGGGTATATCACCGCAGACCGTCCTCACCACCCTGCAGGGTTATTATGGCGGCCTCTACGCATCCAACTTCAATGCTTATGGAAAACTGTTCCGCGTCATGGTGCAGGCATCGCCTGAGTGTAGGATGACACCCGAGAGCCTCAACAGCGTCTATGTACGCACTCCATCGGGCATGGCTCCGGTCAATGAGTTCTGCAAACTCGAACGTGTCTACGGACCGACGAACATCAGCCGATTCAACCTCTTTACGGCTATCAATGTCACAGCGACTGTGGCCGATGGCTACTCCACCGGTGAGGCCATCAAGGCAGTGGAGGAGGTGGCGGAGCAGTACCTCCCCGCAGGATACACCTATGACTACTCCGGACTGACACGACAGGAGGCTCAGTCGAGCAACTCCACGGCGCTCATCTTCGTCCTTTGTATCGTGTTCATCTACCTCATCCTCGCAGCACAGTATGAGAGCTACATCCTGCCGCTGGCTGTGATTCTCTCCGTTCCGTTCGGATTGGCTGGCGCCTTCTTGTTCACCCAACTCTTCGGACACTCCAACGATATCTACATGCAGATCTCGCTCATCATGCTCATCGGCTTGTTGGCGAAGAACGCAATCCTTATCGTACAGTTCGCCCTTGAGCGCCGCGAGACAGGTATGGCCATCTCATGGTCGGCAGTGCTTGGAGCGGCTGCTCGTCTGCGCCCGATTCTGATGACCTCACTGGCCATGATCATCGGTCTGTTGCCTATGATGTTTGCTTCGGGTGTGGGAAAGAACGGCAACCAAACCCTTGGAGCTGCTGCCGTCGGTGGTATGTTGCTCGGTACTCTTTTGCAAATTGTCGTGGTGCCCACGCTTTTCGTCATTTTCCAGTCACTGCAGGAGAAACTGAGGCCCATGCGCTTCGAAGATGATGTCGACGAGGCGGTCAATGCCGAACTCAAGCAGTATGTCAACCATGCCAACAACTATACAGTGGAGGAATAATATGAAGAAACTGAATATCATCTTGATGGTGGCCGGCGTGACTTTCCTGTCGGGCTGCGGACTCTATCAGAAATATGAGAGACCGGATGTCAATACCACAGGTCTCATCCGCGACAACGTGTCAATCACCGACACGCTTGTCGCCAATGCCGATGATGAAAATTTCGGCAACCTGCCCTGGAGAAGCGTGTTCACCGACCCGCAGCTGCAGGTGCTCATCCAGACAGCACTCGCCAACAACCCTGACCTGCTCAACGCAGCACTCAACGTGAACATGGCTGAAGCACAACTCAAGGCAGCAAGACTTGCCTTCTTGCCGCAGTTCACCTTCTCACCATCGGGAACCATAGCTTCTTGGGACGGCAATGCGGCTACCAAGACCTACCAATTGCCCGTGGCTGCCAGTTGGAACGTCGACCTCTTCGGCAACCTCCTGTCGCAGAAACGTGGCGCACAGGTGCAATTGCTGGCGACAAAGGACTATCAGACTGTCGTGCAGACCAATATCGTGGCGGGAGTGGCAAATATGTACTATACCTTGCTCATGCTCGATAAGCAGATGGATATCCTCAACGACATGACCACACTCACCAAGGACACTTGGGATATGATGAAACTGCAGATGGACCTGGGAAGGGCTCGTTCCACCAGCGTTCAGAGTGCAGAGGCCAATTACTACTCAGTGCAGGCGCAGGCTGTGGATATGCAGAGGCAGATTCGTGAGGTGGAAAACTCGCTATCACTTGTCATGGGACAGCCGGCACAGACCATCAAGCGAGGAAAACTCGAGGACCAGAACCTGCCGTCGGAGTTCAGCACTGGCGTGGGCATCCAACTGCTCGCCAACAGGGCTGATGTGCATTATGCTGAGATGAATCTTGCCAATTGCTTCTATGGAGTGGAAACGGCAAGAAGCCGCTTCTATCCGAATCTCACCATTACTCCTACCGCTACGTTCACCAATAGCGGTGGCGGGGCTATCGTCAATCCAGGCAAATGGCTTCTCTCAGCTGTGGCAAGCCTCACACAACCCATTTTCATGCGCGGGCAACTGACCGCAGGATTGCGTGTGGCAGAGGCTCAGTATCAGCAAGCCTACAACTCATGGCAGAACGCTGTACTCAAGGCGGGAAGCGAGGTGAGCGATGCCCTGGTGCTCTACAACTCGTCGGACGAGAAAGGAAAACTCGAGGCCAAACGCGTGGAAACACTGACCAAGAATGTGGAGCACACCAGAATGCTCTTCAAAAACTCATCCAGTTCATATCTTGAGGTCATCACTGCTCAGCAGTCGCTCCTCAACGCACAGCTTACCAAGGTCACCGACGACTTCTACAAGATGCAGGCGGTGGTCAGCCTCTATCAGGCTCTCGGTGGCGGTGGTAAATAAACCTTTAAACATCATCAACTATGCCAAGTGATATCAGTCCAAGAGCCGAAATCGACCCCAGGGCGAAAATAGGCAACAACTGCAAGATATTCCCCTTCGTATATATAGAGGGGGATGTGGAAATAGGCGACAACTGCATCATTTTCCCCTTTACAAGTATCCTCAACGGAGCAAGGGTGGGAAACAACAACAAAATCCACCAAGGGTCGGTGATTGCAGCCCTGCCTCAGGATTTCGACTTCGTGGGGGAGAAGAGTGAGTGTGTCATCGGCGACAACAACATCATACGTGAAAATGTGGTCATCAACCGTGCCACACACAATGGAGGGAAGACGGTGATTGGCAACAACAATTTCCTCATGGAGGGTGTGCATATCTCTCATGATACAAAAGTGGGCAATGACTGCGTCTTCGGATATGGTACGAAAATCGCTGGCGACTGCGTCATCGACGATTTTGTCATCTTTTCCACCAGTGTCATCGAGAACGCAGGGACACGTGTGGGGAAGGGTGCAATGGTACAGGCTGGCACAACTTTCTCGAAGGATGTGCCGCCATATATCATCGCCGGTGGTTCACCGGTGAAATACCATGGCATCAATAGCACCATCCTCGGAATGCATGGCGTGACGGAGAAAACGCAGAAACACATCGCCAATGCCTACCGCCTCATTTTCCACGGACAGACAAGCGTCTTCGATGCCATCAATCAGGTAAAGGAACAGGTGCCTGACAGTCTGGAAATACAAAACCTCGTGAATTTCATCTCTGAGACGAAGGGGGGCATCATCACCAAGATTTAAAAAGACTTACTCCTAACCTTCCCAAAAGGAAGGACGCCTCATAAAAAGGGCTGCAGCACGCTGCAGCCCTTTTATTAACTAAAAACTATGCACTATGAATTATGCACTATGAATTATGCACTATGAATTATGCACTATGAACTATGCACTATGCACTATGAACTAACAACCGCCACGCTCCCTCCTTGATTTGTAAGCCATCCTTGGCGCTCAAGATGACTGACGGCGGCCATCACTGCGTCATCAGTCTTGGGCGTGCGACGGCCAAAGCCGAGCAGACGGGCTATCTGCCGAAGCAATTCCTCCACGGGAGCGGTGAGTTGCTGGCTCATCGCCATCTTCACCACATTGACCACCTCGACCAAAGGAATGTCTTCAATGCTGCGACCGTTGGCTTGACGATATCCGTCGTAGCCCTTGGCATCAGTTACACTTGCCCATAACGTGGGGTTGTCGGGGGTGGAAAGGGGATCGACATACGCTTTCTCTGTTCCCTTGGAGAGGCAGTGGGTCAGACGGTCGGATACACGGGGTTGGTTGTATATCCACATGATGCGCTTGCGAATCGTACCGAGCGTCACAGGTTGCTCTTTTTGGATGATGGCGAGAATGTCGCTTTCCACGTTGCGGCGCTGAAGGGCAAGCACGTTGGGGTTGGCTACATTGGGGAAACGCTGGGGTATCTGTGCCTCCTCGTAGGGCTTCTCCTTGTCGTTGGTAATCTGGATGATGTCGCTCTCGTCCACCTCAAAGGGGATGTTGGCTATATCGCTGCGACGTGCTGGCTTTTGTGTGCCGTCATTGTTGGATGGTGGGTCGCTCGAAATCTTGTTCGTGCCGACAGCCTCATTGCCTTTGCTGGTCTCCTGTGGGGCGTTCTTGGCTGCAATCAACTGCTCGATGCTCTCAATGATATGGTCGGTGACTTGTTCTTTGCTCAGGAACCAGTCGGTAGACCATACACGCATCAGGTTCCAACCCAGTCCCTTGAGCACGCCAGGTTGACAGATTTCGCGGTCGCGCTGAGTGGGGGTGGAGTAGTAGTTGGTTCCGTCACAGAGGATGCCGAGCAGGTAGTTGGCGGGGTCGTTGGGGTCGATGACGGCAAGGTCGATCTTGAAGTGTGAGCGACCTACAAGAGTGTCCACTTCGTAGCCGTGTTGGCGGATTTCGTCTGCGATGGCATCGATAATCGAGGTGTCGGTCTGCGTCTCTATTTGTGACGAGATGACGGGCATACGTCCGCTCTTGGCAAACTCCAGGAAGCGCTTGAGACCCTCCACGCCACGGGCACGGCTGCGGTTGAGGTCTATCTGTTCAGGCTGCATCGTCGAGAACACCATCATTTCGTTGCGGGCACGACTCACTGCCACATTGAGACGGCGTTCTCCACCAGCATTATTGAGCGGTCCGAAGTTCATCGACACCCTGCCGCTCTTGTCGGGACCATAACCCACGGAGAATAAGATGACGTCGCGCTCATCGCCTTGTACGTTCTCAAGGTTTTTCACAAAGATAGGCTCCTCACAGTCGTAGGCGAGGCGCTCCAACTTGGGATGCTTGGCCAACTCGTCCACCAGAAGGTCTTCGATGAGGTCTTGCTGCACCTTGCTGAACGACACGATGCCGATGCTCTGCTTGGAGAGATTAGGGTCGTTCAGACGGCGGACAACCTCATTGACAATAGCCTCTGCCTCAGCCCGGTTGCTGCGTGACTTGCCGTAGTCATAGGTGCCTTCGATGGGGATGAAGGTCACTTTTGATGAACGGTCATCGACCGATGGGAAGGTGTAGAGTTTGCCGTCGTAGTATTGTGAGTTGCTGAAAGCAATCAGGCTCTCGTGGCGGCTGCGGTAATGCCATCTGAGGTAGTGCTCTGGGAACGACAGGGTGATGCAGTCATCGAGGATACTCTCCATGTCGTCGACGTCTGCCTCGCTCTCGTCAACGTTGGTCGTCGTGAAGAAACTGGTTGGAGGCATCTGCTTCGGGTCGCCTACCACGATGAGGGCCTTGCCGCGGGCAATGGCTCCGACTGCTTCGCTGGTGGGCATCTGTGAGGCCTCGTCGAAGACGACAATGTCGAACTTCTCCTGGTCGAGGTCAATGAACTGTGCCACGGAGATGGGACTCATCAGCATGCAGGGACAGAGTTTGGGGAGCAAAGTGGGTATCTGCTCGATGATGTGGCGGATGCTGGTGCCACGGCCGTTGTTCTTGATATGGCGCTTCAGTTTGCCTATCTCTGAGTTTTCCGCAGCCTCTATGGTCAGTGAGGGGATGCGCGAGGCCAACTTGCAGTAGAGGGCGCGCTTGGTCAGGTCTTGGTATTGCTTGGCAATGTTCCTATATTTCTCAATGGCATCTTCGAAAATCATGCCGTTGAACACACGGAGCACCTCATTGTTGTCTATCACGTTCATCGCCAATTTCCTGTAGAGCCCGCGCTGCATGGCGTCACTCGCCTCAATCACGGTATGTCCTTCCTCAATGTAGTCGACGACGGGCTTCAGATGCTCGCTGATGAGTTTCTTGCGCCTGAGGCACCACTGCGACCAGTTGCGGAGATGGCCGATGTTCATCACCCATACATTGGCTTTTTGGATGATGTTGCTCAGCGAGAGCTTGGGGTTGACGGTGATGAATGTCGAGGAAGTGCGGATGAGGTTGTTTAACTCCTTGACAGCAGCAACATTGATGCCCTTGGTGGCAGCGATGGACAAACGGTCGTAGTCGGCAGTGATGCCGCTCTCAGCAAACAGTTGATGGATGGCGGCGGCTTGGTCGAGCAGTTCGGGCATGCGGTCCCATTGCTCATGACCTTTCTGACCGAATTGGCCAAAGACGGACTCGGGATTCTCGCTGCCTTGGGCAAGTTGGGCTCCTAACTTCTGGTAAGCCTCAAGTTCGCTGATGAGTTGGTCGATGCTGTCGTTAGTACCGCTACGACGGTAGCCGTTGACGAATTTCTCTACATTCTTCTTGGCGAAATATTTGGATACCAACCACTTGTCGTTGGCTTCAGACCAGTTGCGCTTGAGGTCGACCAAATCGATGCCCAAAATTTCTGGTTTGTATTTGGCGATAAGGGCCTCACGGGCTTTCGTGTGTTGCTGACCAGTTTTGATCTGACGGTCCCAGAAGGCACGGCGCTCCTTGTCTGTGGCGGCTCCTACGAGTTGGGCATTGAGCAACTTGGTGTCGGAGAGGGCATGAGACAGGCGCTCTGCCCACTGACAGCCGAAAAGGCTTTCGGGAATGCTGATGTTGTTGGCTTTTGAAAGTTCGCGAATCACTGCCAATGCGTTGGGCATCAGTTCAAGAAGCCTGCGAAGGAAGATGTTGCCCCGGTTCTCGATGTCGTTGGTGTCGTGTACATACAGTCCGAAGAGTTTGCTTTGGCAGGGATGTCCCGTGAGGCGGAACACGGCCCCAAGTTCCTCAATGGCTGCCACCACGTCATCGATGCGCTCGGCATTGATGCCCTCGGTGAATTGTTCGGTGGGCATGATGGCATCGTCGCTGTCTATGGAGGAGTAGCGTGAGATGTAGTCGTGCAGCGACAGACCCGACGGTTGGCTCTTGTGGAGCAGGTTGACATATTGTATGAGGTGCTGACGCTGGGAAAAGAGCGACTGCGACTCGCTCTCGTATTCTTCAGGCGACTTGAGACGGGTGACATCGATGGCTTGCTGCAACTGCTGAAGCAGATGACTCTTGTTCATCTTGTTGGAGTGCATCTCGATGCAGAAGGGGTCGAGGCCTATCTTGGCAAGGCGTTTCTGTACCACCTCAAGAGCGGCCATCTTCTCTGCCACGAACAACACGCGCCGACCATGGAAAAGTGCATTGGCTATCATGTTGGTGATGGTCTGGCTCTTGCCGGTGCCCGGAGGACCATAAAGGATGAAACTGCGGCCCTCACCTGACTCAATGACGGCTTCCAACTGAGAGGAGTCAACGTCAACGGGGATGGCAAAACTATTGGGCGACATGGTGGTGTCAAATTGCCGCACATCGGTATTGGTGGCAGGCTCGACGCCCACAAGGCGGTTTTGCAAGAGGCTCTCGATGATGGGACTCTCGCGAAGTTTCTCCGCATTGTTGTGGATGTCGTTCCACATCACAAACTTGCTGAAAGAGAAAAGTCCGAGGAGGTTCTCCTCTATGACGTCCCACTTGGTCTGGTCCTTGATGGCGTTGCGGACAATGGCGAACACCTTGGACACATCGATTCCGCTCTCATCGGTGGGCAACGGATTCACACCGCTGATGTTAACCTCATACTGCTGGCGCATCATTTCCACCAATGTGGTGTTGAATGTTATCTCGTCCTCGCGGAGACGGAGCACGTAGTTGTTGCCGCTCTTGCGGATGATGTCGACCGGTTCAAGAATGAGAGGAGCATAACGGGGCTTCACACTCACATCGGTCTCATACCATTTCAGCATGCCGAAGACAAAGTAGAGCGTGTTGGCGCCATTCTCCTCAAGAGCGGTGCGTGACGAGCGGAAAAGGCCTTTGAGGGCGGTGCGAAGTTCTTCCTCGTTGAGGTAGGAATAGACTTGTTCGTTCTTCACTCCTTCCAGAACAATGTTCTCCAACTTGTCGCGGAAGGCATCGGAATGATAGATGCCGTCGTTGTCGGGGTGGAGCCGCTCCTTCAGAGGAAGGGGGAGTATCTTGAAGTCGGTGCCTTCTTGCAGCTTGTCCTCAAGGGTATTGATGTTGAACGACACGAAGGGAACCACACTCTTGCCGATGCGGATGTTGAGCAGGTTGTTGCGAAGGGAGAAGTCAAGCAATTTGCGCTCCCATATCTGCTGACGGGTGATTTTGCGACCTGACTCATCAAGGATTTCAAACTGTCTGACATCATTTACGTTGCCGGATGCACTGCCGTTGTCTGCTCCTTCCAACTCTCCTTCTTGACCTGCTGCCAGCGGGAGGGGACGAACACCCAAAAGACGGCAACGGAACACGTCGACTGCCATATTGAAGTCATCGGGCTCGAGATGGATATGGTCTTCTGCGGCTTTTACCGCTGTCTCAAAAGTGGCATTCTTCTGAGTGAGCATGGTGGCCTCAACGACAACCATCTCGCTGATTCCATCGGCAATTGACTTCGATATGAAACTCACGTCGTCACACAACTGCTGGGGGTAGTATTTGTCCTCAAGCCAGCAACCAACAAACATATGACCCTTGATGTGGAACAACAGGGGGTGAAGCCCAATGCCTTCAAGACAGGAGGCCATGAGGACGGACAGGTCGACACAGGTACCTTGTTTCTGACTGAGCACTTGGTCGGCTGTGCGGATGCGCTGTCCGGTGTTCTCAAAACTTTGGGGTGGGGTGATGTAGATGAGACCTTGGTTGTGAAGAGCCTCAAATACGGCTGCCACCATCTTCCTCACACGGTTGGGGTCCTTGGTCTGATAGTCGTTCAGTGCAGAACTGCCCGTCAGCCTTTCCAGGATGCCGGCGGCGTCGAGGTTGATTTGGGCAAGGCAAGAGGCATTGGGGGTGACGAAGGCTGAAATCAGTTCTGGCATCACAAAAATGCCTGGCCATTGGTCGAATGCCATCAAACGGATAGGGTAGGGGTGGTTGAACACTTCTTCCTCGCCTGAACAGATGGTCAGCGTGAACTGGGTCTCTGCACTTTCGGTGATGCCACGCAATTTGTCGATGTCGGGTTCGATAGCGATGTCGGCGATACTCACCGTCTGTCCGGCTGGGATGAGGTCAAGGCGGCACTCCGTACTGCGGAGCAACTCACCGCTGATGCTTACCTTCAGTTCACGCCAGTCTTCCGCTTCATCGTTGTAAAGTTCAAAACTGTTGATGTATTTTACGCCGCTTGCGCTCAATGCATAGTTGATACTGGGCTTGTAGTCGATACGGACATTGGTCTCAGTCAGTGGGTTTTTCATATATCTTTGGATTTTTAATTGTTTTCGTAAGCTTAAACTATGGGTCAGTAGGAGGATGTGCATGGGATGCCTGCATCCCTCACCAGCGCACAGATGCGGTCGAGTTCCTCATGGGAGGCTTTCTGCAAGCTATGGTCAGGTGTCTCGCGGTCGATGGTGTAGACCATCACCTCTCGCGGTTGGATGCGCTTGATGGCGGCAAGCCAGGGAAGCACATAAGCATCACCGGTGTTGTCGGTGTCGAAACCGTTGGAGACACCTTTCATAAATAGCGATTGGATGACGATATGGCCCTTGAATTTCTCCATGTCGGCAATGATGCGGCCGACATCGTAGCGTGGGCTGGTGGGGCGGTCCACACGGCGGATATATTCAGGGTCGACAGTGTCGAGCTTGAGGATGTTGTTGTCCACCAACATCAGTGCATCGCGCACTTCCTCGAGATGGATGAAGGTGGAGTTGCTCAATACCGACACCTTGGCATGGGGAGCCAGTAAGTCGCGCAGGGATATGGTGTCGCGGATGATATTGGCAAACTCAGGGTGGGCGGTAGGCTCACCATTTCCGGCAAAGGTGAGGACATCGGGATGCTGCCCCTCACTCGCCATTTGGGTTAGGACCTCTCTCAACCGAGTAGATACCTCATTGCGGGTGGGGCGGCGGAGATGCGGACGGTGGTCGCCATTGAAGCCGCATTCGCAATAGATACAGTCAAAAGTGCAGATTTTCCCATCGCCAGGCATGAGGTTGATGCCCAACGATAGTCCAAGGCGCCTGCTGTGAACAGGTCCAAATATAGGGGATGTATATATAATGGTACTCATTTTTGAATTTTGAGTTTTGAGAATAGCAAAGGTAAAGAATATTTTTTATTTCTATGCGTTAATAGTCGTTAAAGTGTTGCCATGCGACAGAAAATTTTGTAATTTTGCAACCGTAATAGGCTTAGTATAACCAGAAAAATGGCAAATAGGAAAAATAAAACCCGCAATCGACAAGGATTGCAGGTCTTTACGTTGTGTATCAGCACGTCAATGGTGCTGATTCTTTTGGGTATGGTTGTCTTCACTGTTTTCACTGCGCGCAACCTTTCTTCATACATCAAGGAAAACCTGACGGTGGTCATGCAGTTGAGTGAGGATATCACGGACAGTGAGGCTCAACAATTGTGTGATAATCTGACATCAAAGAAATATATCAATTCTCTGCAGTATATCAGCAAGGAACAGGCTCTCGAGGAACAGAAAAAGACAATGGGTACCGACCCCACTGAGTTCACTGGCAGCAACCCATATCTCGCCTCCGTGGAATTCCAACTTAATGCAGAATATGCCAACAACGACTCTTTGAAGTGGATCTCAGAGGAGCTGACCAAAATGCCAAGCGTGACCGACATCCGATATCCTGAGGATTTGGTGGACAGCATCAACAAGACTCTTAGAAAAATCAGTCTCGTGCTCCTCGTCTTGGCTGCCTTGTTGCTGGTGGTTTCCATCGTGCTGATCAACAACACTGTGAAATTGGGCATCTACTCGCGCCGCTTCAATATCCACACCATGAAACTGGTGGGGGCTTCGTGGGGATTCATCCGAAAACCGTTCATCCGACAGGGAATCGTACTCGGACTCATTGCGGGCATCATCGCCATCGCTGTGCTCGCTGCGGGGATATATGGCCTCTACAGCTATCAGCCCGATGTGATGGAGGTTATCACTTGGCAGGTGCTCGCCATCACAGGCATCAGCGTAATCCTCGCAGGTATCATCATCACCACCATTTGCTCATGGCTGTCAGTCAACCACTTCCTCAAAATGAAGGCGGGTGAGCTTTACAACATCTGATCAATCATTCAACACCTTAATTTATTTTATGGATAAGAGAAATCTGGCCTTCGGGCGTACCAATTTCATCTTGCTCGCCATCGGAATGGTGATTGTCATCCTCGGTTTTATCCTCATGAGTGGCGCAGGGTCTGATGGGTCGGCTTTCAATACCGACATCTTCAGCGCCAGGCGTATCATTGTGGCTCCCATCGTGTGCTTCCTTGGATTTGTCTCAATGATTGTGGCTGTGATGTATAAACCTAAGGACGATGAGCAGAGTAAGGAATTGACGAAAAAGAGCGAAAATCAGATTGTTAAATAATGGATTGGATACAGACGATTATTATCGCTGTGGTTGAGGGACTGACGGAGTTTCTGCCTGTCTCTTCCACAGGACACATGATTATCACGCAAAATCTTTTGGGCATAGAGCAGGGTAATCCCTTTGTACATGCTTTCACTTTCATTATCCAATTCGGCGCCATCCTCTCGGTGGTTTGCCTCTATTGGAAAGAGTTCTTCCATATCGACCATTCTCCGGCACCGAAAGGGAGCAACGGATTTCAGAAACTGATACATAAGTTCAGGTTCTATTGGCTTCTTTTCATAGGAGTTCTCCCAGCTATCATTATCGGACTGCTCGCCAAGAAGTCAGGACTGCTCGATTGGTTGCTCGACAGTGTCGTGGTGGTGGCTGTCATGCTTGTACTCGGTGGTATCTTCATGCTCTACTGCGACAAATTGTTCAACAAAGGAAAAGAGGAGAATAAAGTCGATGAGCCGAGAGCTTTCAAAATCGGCTTGTTTCAGTGTATCTCGGTCATTCCTGGTGTGTCGCGCTCCATGGCGACCATCGTGGGCGGCATGACACAGGGACTCACTCGCAAGCGCGCCGCTGAGTTCTCCTTCTTCCTTGCCGTACCCACCATGGCAGGAGCTACCCTGCTCGACCTGCTCGACCTATTCAAGGAGGATGCCGCATGGGCTACCTCACACAATGTCGCCATGCTCATACTGGGATGTGTGGTGGCGTTCATCGTCGCACTGCTGGCGATGAAATGGTTTGTGGCTTTCCTTACCAAATATGGATTCAAGGCGTTTGGCATCTACAGGATCATCGTTGGCGGCATCATCATCATCCTGCTCCTGTCCGGACATTCACTGGCAATGGTCGACTGATGGATTTTAATGAAGGTATAATCATCCCCATCGACAAACCCTATAGGATGTCGAGTTTTGGGGCTTTGGCACATATAAGATACGTCCTCTCACGCCGACTGGGTGTGAAAAGAGTGAAAATGGGGCATGCTGGGACTCTTGACCCGTTGGCTACAGGTGTTTGTTGCTCTGCACAGGTAAGGCAACCAAGCAGATTGATAGCCTGCAGGCTGAGACCAAGGAGTACGTGGCAGGATTGCAACTGGGTGCCACCACTGCCAGTTATGACAGGGAGCACACGGTCAACTTCACTTACCCCACCAAACAGATTACCCGACAAAGGGTGGAGGAGGCGCTGAGGCAGTTTGAAGGCGACATCATGCAGGTACCACCGGAGTTCTCCGCTTGCAAAGTGGATGGAAAAAGGGCATATCTGCTGATGCGCAAGGGACGCGACGTGCAGTTGAAGGCCAAGCCGCTGCATATCGATGAGATAGAACTCCTTGACTTCAACCCAGAGGAGATGACGCTTTCCATCCGTGTGGTTTGCGGAAAGGGCACCTATATCAGGGCGCTCGCCCGTGACATTGGACAGGCACTCGACAGTGGGGCGTTTCTTACCTCGCTGAGGCGCACAAGGGTAGGGAAGTTTTCGGTCAGTGAGGCGGTCAACTTTGACGAATTCCCACAATGGCTTGATAAAGTCATGAATCAAGATTGATAAATATATTAATGAGTCTATATAGATGAAATTATCACAGTTTAAGTTCAAACTCCCCGAGGAGCAAATCGCACTCTATCCGTCGTATCACCGCGATGAGTGCAGGATGATGGTCGTACACCGCAAGTCCAACCGGATAGACATGTTCCGTACAGACGAGAATGGTGAACCCATCATGAAGGAGGACGGGACACCTGAATATATCGAGTTCCGCCATTTGATTGAGTACTTCGACGAGGGCGATGTGTTCGTGTTCAACGACACCAAGGTGTTCCCGGCACGTCTATATGGCACCAAGGAGAAGACGGATGCCAAAATCGAGGTGTTCCTGCTGCGTGAACTCAATGAGAGCCTGAGACTGTGGGACGTGCTTGTCGAACCGGCTCGGAAAATACGTATCGGCAACAAACTGTTCTTCGACGACACAGGCACCATGGTGGCTGAGGTTATCGACAACACCACAAGCCGAGGCCGTACGCTGCGCTTCCTCTATGATTGTCCTCATGAGCAGTTCAAACGTGAACTCTATGAATTGGGTTCTGCCCCGCTTCCACACTACATTATCGACCATGAGTCGGAGCAGGAGGTGCCTGATGAGAAGGAACCGGGCAAGATGAAGACAATTAGGGTGAAGGACCGTCCGGTGCTGCCGGAGGATATGGAAAACTTCCAGTGCATCTATGCCAAGAATGAGGGAGCGGTCACTGCACCAGCCTCAGGACTGCATTTCAGCCGTGAGCTGATGAAGCGTATGGAAATCAAGGGCATTGATTTTGCATTTATCACGATGCACTGTGCCCTGGGCAGTTTCCACAACATCGAGGTGGAGGACCTTACTAAGCACAAGATGGACTCGGAGCAGATGTTTGTGGAGCGTGAGGCTTGTGACACCGTAAATTCAGCCAAACAGAATGGCAAGCATATCGTGGCTGTGGGCACCAGCGTCATCAAGGCTACTGAAACAGCGGTGGGAACAGATGGGTTGCTCAAGGAATATGAGGGTTGGACCAACAAGTTCATCTTCCCTCCATACGAGTTCAACCTTGCCGACGCCATGATAGCCAACTTCTACCATCCATATTCCACATTGTTGATGTCCACCTGTGCCTTTGGTGGCTACGACCTGGTGATGGAGGCATATCAGAAGGCCATCGACAACGGCTACCGGTTTGGCTGCTATGGTGACGCAATGCTCATTCTGGATGACTGACACACATCTCGTCTATCTGGGGCTTGGCTCCAACTTGGGCGACAGGGAGGAACATCTCCGTGTGGCCATACATAAAATTGAAAGGCTGATTGGCACCGTCGTGCGCCAATCGGCCTTTTATGTTTCCGAGCCCTGGGGGTTTGAGTCCGACAACCATTTTGTCAATGCCGTGGTGGCATGCGAGACACCACTGTCACCCTTACGTTTGTTGAAAGAGACACAAACCATCGAGCGGGAGATGGGGCGCACTCAGAAGTCCGTCAATGGCGTTTACCACGACCGCGTCATCGACATCGATATCCTGCTCTACGACGACCTCCGCATCGACTACCCCAACCTAAAAATCCCGCATCCTCTCATGCACCAGCGCGACTTCGTCATGATTCCGCTGGCAGAGGTCCTACCTCATGATTAGCCATTATCATTCGCGGATGTAATCAACTCCCTCCTCCCAGAAGTAATAAGTTCCCCATCCTCGCAGAAGTAATCAATTCCCCATCCTCGCAGAAGTAATCAATTCCCCATCCTCGCAGGAGTAACCAGTTCCCCATCCTCGCAGAAGTAATCAGTTGCACATCCTCGCAGAAGTAACCAGTTGAGTGTGTGTCATAATCAAGTTATTGATTTTGAAGAGCATGCCGTTAGCCGACTGGAGCTCCCCTCCCCAGTTGGGGAGGGGTAAGGGGTGGGGAGTGATATGATGAAAGG
>JAGCXX010000100.1 GCA_017961115.1 Prevotella sp.
AAAAATCACCTCGCATGACGCCAATGGCACAGCCCACAAAATAGACGTGGTGGAGTATCCCGACTTCCGTATCGGCCATCTCACCATCCACGGTTATACGGGTTCGCTCCTCGAGTCGCACATCGACCACACTGGATATGACGCCGTACTGGGATTTGACCTGGTGAACAAAGGACTCGCCGTCAAGATAGATGTGGAAAATAGCGTGATGATTGTGACTGACAACACGAAGTTTTTTGACGGTGAGTGTGGCTTTGCCGTCAAGTACCGCCTTCCCCGTTGGGTACCCATCATCAACGTCACGCCCTACTTTGGCTGCATAGATGAAGCACGATTCGATACTGGCAGCCGACGGCTGTATGTCATGTCCGGCGATAGCCGACGGAAATTTTCCACCCGATATCCAGACTTCAGCACTCAAATTGAGGGAACGGGCCACGGCAGCAGGGCAATAGGCAGTTTCGGTGCGGAAAAGACCTCAGAAGTTGCCTTCCTTTGGCTCGACGAACTGCAATGGGGCGGTTTCTCCTTTTGCGATTACCACACCATGACCACTCAGGGGGCATCACGCATCGGCGCTGAGATATTCAACTACGGCAGCGTGGTGATGAATCCACGGCGAAAGGAACTCATCTTCCAACCGAGAGACTCCACCACCACCTGCATAGTGAGCAATGAGCAGATGGACATCGCCTTCATCCCAGTGAAAGGACGTCCGACGGTGGGCATGATATGGGAGGGCAGCCGTCATTACCGTAATGGATTCCGGCAGGGCGACCTCATCATCAGCATCGACGGGCAGGGCATCCGCACTTTTGCCCAGTTCCTTGCCTATCCTTTCATCAAAGAACACAGACACCGATTCACAGTAATGGGCACCGACGGCATCATCCGTCAGATAGAAAGTGAAAGATAAAGCGCCACATCTCCTTTGAGACATGGCGCTTACTACCTAATAAACTTTATAAAAACGCTGTAGTTTTACGACCGAACGACCAAATGATTACTCATTCTCCGGAGCGGCATCAATCAGTTCCATAAACTGGTCGAGTTTCGGCGTGATGATGATTTGCGTGCGGCGGTTGCGCTGCTTGCCCACTTCCGTGTCATTGGTGGTCAGCGGATTGTACTCGCCACGTCCGCCTGCAGTGAGGCGCTTCGGGTCAACCCCGAAATTGTTTTGCAGATACTGCACGACACTGGAGGCACGCAGACAGCTGAGGTCCCAGTTGTTGCGGATATTCTCTCTGGTAATGGGCACATTGTCGGTGTTTCCCTCAACAAGCACGTCATAGTCGCTGTAGTCAACGATAATCTTGGCAATCTTGCTCAGTGTCTCCTGAGCACGGCTGTTGATCTCATAGCTTCCGCTCTTGTAGAGCATATTGTCAGCCAATGAGATATACACGACACCTTTCAGCACCTGCACGTCCACCTCTTTCAATTCCTCCTTGCTGAGTGAACGAGTGAGGTTGTTGGTGAGCACCATGTTGAGCGAGTCGCTCTTGCTCTTCACCTCCACCAAGTGGCGGATATACTGATTGGACTCATTGATCTGGTCCACCAGTTTTTCGATGCTTACGTTGTTCTGGCTTGCATTCGACAAACTCTTGTCGAGTGAGCGCTGCAACTTGGCATAGTCTTTCTTCGCCTGTGCGAGTTGTTCCTCAAGACTTGTTACCCTGGCATTGCTGACAGCCAACTGCTCCTTGACGTCTTGATAGTTGCTCGTAAGCGTGCGGTTCTCATTTTGGCAGTTGAGCAAATCTTTCTTACTGGCGCAGCTGGTCATCAGCAGTCCTGCTGCCACCAGCGAAAACAGAAAAATCCTATTTCTCATGATTTTGTAGAAGTTTACGTGAAAAAATTGACCTTAATATATTTATTCTCTTTCTGTATAGACGGAAAGAGAAGCCCTTTTGTTGCATTTGTTATCAATTTTTAACCAAGAGGGCCTACGATTATTGAATATTAACGGTCACCCATCTCAGTCGCATTGGAACTGGAAGAAAAGAGGTGCCTTAGCAATGGTTCTCGACAACCTTATCTTCCACTGCCCATACATGTGTTTGATGTTCTGCGGCAAGAGATTACTGTCACGGAGACGGATGAGAATCTCACGCAGCGGCCGTCCTGGCGATGGTGCGTCGTCTTCGAGCAGTCCCGCACGTGCAAGAGCAGAGTTGGCCTCTATCTCGTCTATCTCGTGCCTGCCTGTCTGTGTCATGTACTCATCAAGACATTCCTGCAATGTCTTTATTTCCACATTCTCGGTCATGGTAGTAAGCTTTTAGGTATGATAATAAATAGCTAATAATAAATGAAAGAGTAGTATAGATATATATTCGTCGCACACAAATATAGGGAAAAAAACAACAAGTTGTATCTTTCCCTATAATTATTTAACATATTTAACAATCAGAAAGAAAATTAGCCCTTTTTCTGATAAAATATCACAAGAATAAGTGTTTTACTTACAATTTATTATAATCAAAAGCTATTTCATTAGTAATTTCACAAATGGGGGCTATCCATCCTTTGCAACCGAAGTAAGAGGGTTATTGCTTTCCTGAGTATGCGGCGATTTTCTTCTCATACCATGCTTTCAGGATGTCGAAAGCCATCTTGTGCTTTCCGTTGTCGCCTACGACACCTTTACGGTTGTAATAGTCCTGCACATCGGGCAGCACGCGACGGGGGGAGCGGAAATCTTTCAGAATCCATGGTGTTGTACCTGCCAAGCCATCGATTTTCTCCAACATCTTTAGATTCTCCTCATAAAGATTGGCCTGGAACTCCTCTGTCCATCTCTGGTTTTTCTCTCCATGGAAACCCTGCTTGGCACCACCGCCAAACTCACTGACGATGACGGGTTTGTCGTAGGGAATCTCCCACTCCATCTTTGAGGCATCATGCACATCGCGGTACCATCCAATATATTCATTGAAACTGACCACATCGACATATTTGTTCATATTGTCTTGCAGCCGGTTTTTGAAGTTGGACGCCGACGTCACCTCCATCGCCATGCTGATGAGGCGTGTCGCATCAAGTGAGCGAGCATACTGGGCGAGGTTGCTGAGGAAAGCGTCACGCTCCTGCGAATGTGGTGTCTCATTGGCAATGCTCCAGATGATGACATTGGCCCGGTTGCGGTCACGGGCTATCATGTCGCGTAACTGAGCACGTGCATTCTCAAGCGTTGCAGGATTGGTCCAATCAATGGTCCAATAGCAAGGAATCTCCGACCAAACCATGATACCCATGCGCTCTGCCTCCCTCACCATGTTTTCATTGTGGGGATAATGAGCCAGTCTGACAAAGTTGCATCCCAGGTCCTTCGCCCATGAAAGCAACAGACGAGCATCATCGGCATTATTTGCCCGTCCGCCGCCATTGGCTTTCTCCTCGTGTATGCTGATGCCCCGCAGGAAGACCGGTTTGCCATTGAGGAGGATTTGCTTGCCACGTGTCTCTATGGTGCGGAATCCTACCTCGTCCTTGATGACCTCTCCGGCTCCCGTTACGGTCATTTGATAGAGTTTGGGCGACTCTGGCGACCAAAGCTGTGGCTTGACCTTAATTACAGTCTCCACCTTACCTTCGCCATTGGTGTTGTACTGTCTGTCGATGTTCAGTTCGGGCACGTTCAGCCTCACTGTCTCACCATCTCTCTTCTCACTGAGCTGCGCGGTAAACTTCAGTTGAGTGGTATTCTTACCATCGAGTGTCAGGGAATAATCTGCGATATAGGTTGCTGGCAGCGTGAGAAGCGTCACATCACGGGTGATGCCGCCATAGTTCCACCAGTCAAAGATAAGTGTAGGCACATTCGATGCCTTGCGCTTGTTGTCCACTTTCACAATCACGAAATTGTCACCGTCCTTGACCTGTTCGGTAACATCAAAACAAAATGGCGTGAAACCACCTTCGTGTCTGCCAGCCTTGACACCATTGACATAGACAACAGCCTCGTAATTGACGGCTCCGAAATGCAAGAGATAACGCATACCTGCCCTCTTTGAGCAATTGAAGTCGCGCTTGAACCACACGCATCCCTCATAAAAGAAGAGTCTTTGGTCCTGTGTGTTCCAATCACCAGGAATTCTCATGGTGGGCGATTTATCGAAGTCATACTCAATCAAATCTTCAGGGCGCTGCGGTTTGGCATTGATGAAAAATCCCCATCGTGTCTCATTCATGCGGTAGTCGTAATAGCCTTCCTCTTGGACATCGACGATATAGTGCCAGTCACCGTTTAGAGACTGTCCGTTGTGCCCTTTCACATTCACAGGCGACGGGATGGTCTCACCATAGACAGCCAAGGAGGCCATCATCAATAGAATCAGTATTTTTCTCATGATTATCAATGGATTTAAGTGATAAGTTGTGTTTAAAGCACAAAGATAATGCAATGAAGACAAAAAGACAAACAAATTGGGATTTTTTTGACAACGCCATTTCTCACACGGACAGTTAACGTCAAAGAAAACATATCATTATGCCGAAAATCAGCGTAGAACAAACTTATATTTCCGTTTCAGACAAAAAATAACCACAACAAAACACGGGTTATATTTTCTTATCAGAAGAAATAATGCTATCTTTGCAACCGGTTTTGAGAATGAAACCAACACAAATTCATATATTATAAAGCAAACGCAGCGGAGGAGCCACCTTGACTCCTCCGCTGGTTTTACTTATGGCATCATCACCACAAATCCTCAGAACTTCACCTTGTAACCCAGGCCAATGCTGTGGCGGTTTGGTTCCAAATCACTGTCATCATTCACATGCTGATAGCGATAGAATAAAGTGACAATATTTTTCTTGTTGATTCGCCAGTCGCCACCTATGGTATAGCGGATTTTCTCTAAGTTCCACGCATTGAAGCACTCCACACTGGCGAAGGGAGTAAGGGGAATATCCTTTATTTTGTATTCCGCCATGAAACGGCTACGCAGTAAGTTTTTGCCTTTCGCATTGTAAGTGTGCTCCTCACCATCCCAGTCCTCATCAAAATAACTATACCTCTCTTCGACGGTGTGCTCCGGACGGTAGGTGTATTGCCATCTCTCGCGAAGCGACAGTTCCAGGTCGCCGAATTTGTAACTTCCCGTCAGCGACACGTTGAAACGATGCCGGAGACCCCAATACTCTCCACGTTTTTTGGGGTCGCCAACCTCAACAATACCCTTTTTCACCTTGCCGTCATCCTCCTCATAATAAGAGATGCGCTCAAAGTTGTCGTATAGCAACGTGTATCCCGCCGAGGCCTTCAGCCAGGACAGCAGTTTGTAGGAGACGCTAAGTCCACCCGACCAACGGTCGACGGTCTTCATATCATCACGTGTACGCATTTCGGCCTCGACTTCCAGATGCAAGGGTTTGGTAATTTTCTTGTCTGCCTCCACGGAGAGGATGGTGCCAAAATCATCGCTTTGCGCAAAACCAGAGACAGGCAATACGCACAGCAGCATCATCAAAAAATAGTTTTTCATTTTTCTTGGTGTTTGAAATGATGTCATTCAGAAAGGTCCGTCTTGCGTAGTTTCACTTTGTCGTCAACCGATGAAGTGTGTTGGCCTCGGTAATACACCTTGATGACCGTCATGTCACGCAGCATGTCGATACCACCTATCTCCACCCTGATGACATCCAGGCCTGTACGCTCCTTGATGTCTGCGATAAGTTCCTCTTTCCGCTCCGGTTTGATTAGTTCTATGCGGTCATATTGGATAAGTTTGCAAGGCACCACCTTGAGGCTCTTCTCACAAAGCCAAACACATAAAATGATAAGCAGATTGGTAATGAACAGTTCGGTCACCGGCATTGTTGACGCCAACGCGTTAACCACCGACAAGCACAGCACGATAAAGAGATAAGTCATCTCTCTCACGGGCATGGCATCCGTTCGGTAACGCATGATGCTGAAGATGCCAAACATACCGATACCCACTCCGATGCCAGTCTTCCCTTTCATGTCCTCCAGTACGAAAATCATAAAGAAGACAATGAAGAATATGGCTACACCTATCAACATGAAGGTGAAGAAAAAGTCACGCCGCTTGCTCTTAGGATAATAGAGCAAATCTACGATTATCCAGTTGACGGCCATGCAGATGGCGAATCTGACCAACATGTGGAAATAATCCGCCGAGATGAAGTTGGCGATAATACCCATTATTTTAGGTGTTTAAGTATCTTATTGCACGCTTTGAGCGATTTTGCGAATGTCGATGAGTTTAGGTTTGAATCGGTTGACACGCAACCTGTCATTGGTAAGAGCAGACCCCATGCAGTATTTGCTGAAGCCGTGGGGGAACACCCTAAGCGCCCTGAGCATCTCCAGCACTGGTGAATAGCAGAGGCCGTCGCGCTTCAGTTCAACAATGACGAGAGGCGACATCTGGCGCTCCACATCCGTCACCAGATTGTGAAACTGCAAGTTGGTGTCAATGGTCAGCCTTTCGGTACGTGCCTTGTTGACAAGCGTGATGCGGTCGAAACAATTGTGTATGGCTGGCATCAACGAGTCGGCACGATAGCCAAGATGCTGGGCAAGAAAATCCAGTTTTTCCTTATCGGCGAGGTCCATATCGGTCACCTTCATCCGTTTCTTTTTCGTCCTACCATGGTTGTTCTTGGTCTTGACCTCCATGAACTGCAGGTTGGAGCTGACATAGGTGCGGAACCTCATTTTCTGTCTTCCTGCATGCCCATATTGATGCATGTAGTACATGTCGTAGTCGGTGGTGTCATAATAGGTTGTGCTATAGCGCATATTGCGCTCTCCGTTGATTTCCTGTGCCATATACTCCTCCTGAGCCATACCGAGCAACTGCATCAGTACGGGCATGGTAGTGACGAATTTGGTGTCTATCCGGTTCATCAGCCGGATACCACTCATTTCGTCCAGCGATATGCTGTCATATCTGGCAAGGATATCATTTATATTCATTCAACCTTGTGATTATTGACAAAAGAGGCTTTCTATTGCTTTTCCCAATGCAAATTTAATAATCTTGGTATGCCCACGGCAAATCTATTCAGTGAAAAGACCGTTTTTTTATGCGAACGGAAACAAAAACCATAAACGGATTGCGCATGACACAAGACAGCGAATCATTTCACGTTACCGACCTTGATGAGGTATTCGGCTATTTGCACAGCATTGAGTGCTGCTCCCTTGCGGATCTGGTCACCACTCAGCCAAAGGGTGATGCCACAATCCTCAGCCAGGTCTTTACGCACACGACCAACGAAGATATCATCGCGGCCTGCGGTGTCAAGCGGCATGGGGTAAACCAGGTTGGCAGGGTCGTCACACAGTGTGCAGCCAGGAGCCTCGGCGATGGCAGCCTGTGCCTGTTCCACCGTGATGGGAGCCTCTGTCTCTATCCAGACGCTCTCTGAATGCGAGCGAAGAGAAGAAACACGCACACAGGTAGCGGAGCAGCGCACGTCGGAATGCATGATTTTCCTGGTCTCATTAAACATCTTCATCTCCTCCTTGGTATAACCGTTGGGTTGGAAGACATCAATCTGAGGGATGACATTGTAAGCCAACTGATGCGGGAACTTCTTGACCGTGACGGGTTTGCCCTCCACAATCTCTCGGTATTGCTGTTCCAGTTCCTGCATCGCGGCGGCTCCTGCCCCACTCGCACTTTGATAACTCGACACACGCACACGGCGGATGTGCGAAAGTTTTTCTATCGGATTGAGCACAACCACCATCATAATGGTAGTGCAGTTAGGGTTGGCAATAATGCCTCGAGGCCGGTTGAGCGCATCTGAAGCATTGCACTCAGGCACCACCAGAGGCACGTCATCATCCATACGGAATGCGCTTGAGTTGTCGATCATGACGGCACCGTACTTCGTGATGGTGTCTGCAAACTCCTTTGAGGTTCCTGCGCCAGCCGATGTAAATGCGATGTCCACATCGCGGAAATCATCATTGTGCTGGAGGAGCTTGACCTCATATTCCTTACCACGGAACATATACTTAGTGCCTGCACTGCGGGTTGAACCAAACAGGACAAGGTCATCAATGGGGAAATTGCGCTCGTCAAGGACACGGAGAAACTCCTGACCGACAGCGCCACTGGCTCCTACAATCGCTACTTTCATCTTTTTTCCTTTTACTAAATTGTTTGCTATTGAAGTCGGGAGGTGGAAACCACCTTTTTTACCCGTTTGGGTTGCAAAATTACAACATTTTAGGCGAATCATAATAAAAATGATTGTTTTTTTGCTTGTTTGGTTGCAACTTTGTTTTCGCCCATATCACTTTCGTTCGGAAAAGCCACAAAAAATTTTGCTTTCCGCTCGGTTTACACTAACTTTGCAGCGAGTATGCCTGAAATATCGCATTATTTCCCCATCGACAACCCGACCCTGATTTTCTTCGTCGTGCTGTGCATCATCCTCCTCGCCCCCATCATCATGGGTAAACTGAGGATACCCCATATCGTCGGTATGGTTTTGGCAGGTGTTGTCGTGGGCGAGTATGGCCTTGACATCCTCAAGCGTGATGACTCTTTCGAGCTTTTCGGCAAGGTGGGCATGTTCTACATCATGTTTCTCGCCGGACTGGAGATGGACATGGAGAGCATGCGGAAAGCGAAAAGCCATTACATCATTTTCGGTCTGCTTACAGCCGTGGTACCTTTCGTCATCACATATGTGCTGGCCAACTGGCTGATGGGCTACACCCAGACCGCTTCATTGCTGCTGGGCTGCATCATGGCATCCAACACCTTGGTGGCTTACCCCATTGTCTGCCGCTATGGTCTGCAGCAGCATCCTGCTGTTTCGCTGAGTGTGGGCTCAACGATGATTGCCCTCTTCCTCTCCCTGACCGTCATCGCAGGCATCGCAGGGTCGTTCAACGGCGGAGGGATGATGTTCTGGCTGTTTTTCCTCTTCAAAATAGCAGCATTCTGCACCGCCATGATTCTCTTCATTCCGAGAATCACACGGTGGTTTCTGCATCGCTATTCAGATGCCGTAATGCAGTTCATTTTCGTCCTCGCCCTCCTCTTCCTAAGTGCAGCTCTTGCCGAGGCGGTAAGTCTCGAGGGCATCCTCGGCGCCTTCCTCGCCGGACTCATCCTCAGCCGCTACATACCCACGCTCTCACCGCTGATGGGCCGCATCGAGTTTATCGGCAACGCACTTTTCATCCCCTATTTCCTCATCGGTGTGGGCATGCTCATCAATGTGCGTGTGCTCTTCCATGGCGGCGGCATCGTATGGGTAGTGCTGTTCATGGTGGCGGTGGGCATCATCGGCAAGGCGCTCGCCGCCTATCTGGCTTGTCTCCATTTCCGAATGCCGGTCAGTTCAGGACATATGATGTGCGGCCTCACTACTGCCCATGCAGCAGGAGCCATCGCCATGGTCATGGTGGGCATGCGCCTTGAGACATCACCAGGTCATTATCTTGTGGACAACAACATGCTCAATGGTGTGGTCATCATGATTTTGCTTACCTGCATCTTCAGCGGCATTGTCACCGAGCGCACTGCCAAGAAAATCGTCGTCAGCGACAGCGCAACCCCGAAGTCACAGGAACATGATGACGAGAAGATATTCCTTCCCGTGAAATATCCCGACCTGGCAGAGGGATTGCTCCATGTCGCCATCATGATGCGCAACGCCAAGCTCAACCGTGGTCTGGTGGCGCTCAACGTGGTCTATGACGACAACAAACGGCAGGAGAATCAAGAGCGCGGACGCAAACTTCTCGACAACTTGGTGAAAGTGGCGAGTGCCGCCGATGTGAGGATGCAGACTCAGGTGCGCATAGCCGCCAACATCGCCAACGGCATCAAGCATGCCTTCAAGGAGTTTGACGCCTCGGAAATCATCATGGGCCTGCACATCCACAAGGAAATCTCGCCGAAGTTCTGGGGAGAGTTCGCCCAAAGCCTGTACAACGGACTCGACCGCCAGATCATCTTCGTCAGGTTGAAGCAACCGCTCAACACGCTGCGGTGCATCCATGTAGCAGTGCCCTCCAGGGCAGAGTTCGAGGCAGGCTTCACACGCTGGTTGGAACGATTGCTTCGGCTCAGCGACAATCTTGACTGCCGCATCGTCTTCCATGCCCGGCAGGACTGCTGCAACCTCATCAGTGACTATATCCGGTATGAGCATCCCAGCGTGAGGGTCACCTTCGAACCCATGGAACACTGGAATGAGTTGCCTCACCTGGCAGAGCATGTCAACGACGACCACCTGATTGTTTTCGTCACCTCACGTAAAGGCAACATCTCCTACAAGACCGCTTTTGAGAAACTTCCCAAGGAGATAGAATATTACTATGCAGGCAAGAGCCTCATGATTGTGTTCCCCGACCAATTCGGCGACCGTATGGATGCCATGACCTTCGCCGAGCCACAGCATCAGGAGGAACAGAGTGCATACAAGGTTCTCACCATCTGGCTGAGGAGACACTACCGCAGAATCATCAAAAGAAGAAAGAAAACAAGAAAAGGATAAGACGTATCCATACAGTAAAAGCAACCCAATGATTGACATCAAAAACATCACAAAAAGTTTCGGACAGCTGAAGGTTCTCAAAGGCATCAACCTCCACATCAACAAAGGAGAGATTGTGAGCATCGTCGGACCCAGCGGCGCTGGCAAGACGACCTTGCTGCAGATTATCGGTACCCTCGACCGGCCCGACAGCGGCCACGTCATCATCGACGGCACCGACATTCAGACGCTCTCCTCCAACCGCCTCTCAGAGTTCCGCAACAAACACGTGGGCTTCGTTTTCCAATTCCACCAGTTGCTGCCTGAGTTCACAGCCATCGAGAACATCATGATTCCGGCCTACATCGCGGGCAAATCAACCGCTGCCGCCAAGGCACGGGCCAACGAACTGCTGGAATTCATGGGGCTGACCGACCGGGCGAGCCACAAGCCCAACCAACTCTCTGGCGGAGAAAAGCAACGTGTCGCCGTGGCACGCGCCTTGGTCAACGAACCTTCAGTCATTCTCGCCGACGAGCCTTCTGGAAGCCTCGACTCCCGAAACAAGGCCGAACTCCACCAACTTTTTTTCGACCTACGCGACCGCTATGGCATGACTTTCATCATCGTCACCCATGACGAGGAACTCGCCTCCATTACCGACCGCACCATCCACCTCAAGGATGGTATGATTGTCGATGAAAGCGATGGAAGTGACGAGGCAAATGAGAACATTGAGGAGACACCATCTAATCCACCACAAATATGAACATCAAATTAGGCGACTACAACAAGCTTCGCGTGACGAAAGAGGTTGACTTCGGAGTCTATCTCGACGGTTACGATGAGGGGGAGATACTGCTGCCCTCCCGATATGTGCCACGCGGCACTAAACCCGACGATGAACTCAACGTATTTGTATATCTTGACCAAGACGAGCGTCTCATTGCCACCACCGAACGACCATTGGTGAAAGTGGGTGAATTCGGTTACCTTCGCGTGGCATGGGTCAACCAATACGGTGCCTTCCTCGATTGGGGACTGATGAAAGACCTCTTCTGCCCCTTCAGCGAACAAAAGAAGAAGATGGAG